>DATBWY010000114.1:0-12084 GCA_036514555.1 Candidatus Subteraquimicrobiales bacterium | reverse complement strand
GCACATTTTTTCCGTCTCCATATAAAGGTAAAGGCTCGTCATCAAGAGCGTTAGTGATGAAAAGGGGGATCAATTTTTCTGGATACTGATAAGGTCCAAAGTTATTAGAGCTCCTCGTTATTATTACCGGGAGGTTGTAAGTAGCCCAGTACGCATGGACAAGAAGATCAGCCGCGGCCTTTGAGGCTGAATAGGGACTCGACGGAACCAGGGCATCTCCTTCTTTGAACGAACCCTTCTCGATGCTTCCGTAACTTTCATCGGTTCCAATGTGGATCATTCGCTCGATCTTGAACTTTTTGGCTGTCTCTAAAAGAACATGGGTTCCCAAAACGTCGGTGACGACAAAGGTTCCTGCTTCCATAATTGACCTATCGACGTGAGTCTCCGCCGCGAAGTGAACAATAGCTTGACACTCTTGGATGCCCTCTTCAACAATTTTTTTGTCGCAAACGTCGCCCTTTATAAAGTGGTAGCGTGGGTTATCCTCAATATCTCGTAGATTGTCTAAATTTCCGCAGTAAGTAAGCTTGTCAAGATTGACAATCTGATAATCTGGGTATTTGTTGAGCACATAACGGATAAAATTGCTTCCAATAAATCCGGCGCCTCCAGTCACTAAGATTTTCATTTTTATCTCCTTAAGTTGTCCTTGTGAAAGTCAGTTGATGGACCTAGCCCATTTTTATGGACCAGTCATAGGGAATTTTATCGGTGTCATAAGACAAGCGGTGCTCGTCGGGCTGTTCATAGTCATAAGCTTCCGTGGGACAGTTTATGACGATGGCCTCTGATTCGCTGATGCACTTCCATCCATGATAGACATCTTTTGGTACCTGTATGAGAACCGGATTGTGTTCTCCGATAAAAAACTCATTTACCCCGTTCTTAGTCCTCGATTCCTGGCGAGGATCATACAACGCTAGTTTAATCATCCCCTTCAAACAAACAATATTGTCGGTTTGAATCTTATGAAGATGCCATCCTTTGATTACACCAGGGCTAGTAGTTGTCATATAAACTTGACCGAATTTTTGGAAGAGCTCCTCATCGACCCGGAGAATTTCCATTAACCGCCCTCTTTCATCCGGAATAACCTTTAACTTTTTTAGTTTTACTCCCTCAATCATATTTCTCCTAACCGCTTTTGACTTCTGACTCTTAACTTTTAATTTTTCTGAACTTGGGTTTACTTTCGACTTTTAACTCTTCTGAAATTGGGTTTACTTTAAACTTTAAACTTTCGACTTTTAACCGACTTTAGATGATGCCAACCCGGCTGGCATCTCCCAACATCAGGCGGTAACACCGAGGTTTTAAGGGAGACCTAGAAACCTCAACCCCTTTACCGATCAAACTGTCCTCAATTCTTCGAATATCCGAAATTTTACTTTTTTCCAAGACAATACTGTGTTCAATCTCGCTATTCGCTATAGTCACATCGTAATAAATCGAGGTAAAGGGGCCAATAAAAGAGTTGATAATTTTACTATTTTCTCCCACAATGATTGGTCCTCTGACCGTTGAATTTATGACTTCCGCGCCCTTGCCAACAATCACCCGGCCAACCACCTTTGACTGGGAATCAACATGGCCTTCGATCTTTCCCTGACAATCTTCCAAGATTAGACGGTTTGCTTCCAGTAGATCCTCAAGCTTTCCGGTATCCTTCCACCAGCCATTTATCAAGTGTGGCTCCACCCGCATTCCATTGTCGATTAAGTACTGGATGGCATCCGTAATCTCAAGCTCATTGCGCCAAGAAGGTTTGATGTTATCAACGGCCCCAAAAATATTTTTGTCAAACATATACACCCCGACTAAAGCGAGCTCAGATGGTGGTTCTTTAGGTTTTTCCACTAATCTCGTAACTTTACCGTCCTTAAGCTCGGCCACGCCAAACCTTTGGGCATCTTTAACTCTAGCCAAAAGAATCTGGGCATTGGGTTTGTTTCTTTCAAACTCCTTTACCAAAGAAGAAATCCCTTCTTTGATTAAGTTGTCTCCCAAAAACATAACAAAGGATGAGTCCCCCAAAAAATCCCGAGCCGTCTTGACGGCATGGGCTAGCCCCAGCGGAGCTTCTTGTCTAATATAAGAGATTTTTACATCCCACTGGCTGCCGTCCCCGACCGCTTCTCTTATTTCGGGCTCCGTCTGCCCGACCACGATTCCAATATCATTGATCCCCGCTTCTTTGACAGCCTCGATGACATAGTAAAGGATTGGTTTGTTAGCGACCGGAATCAACTGCTTAGCGCTGGTATGAGTAATGGGTCTCAAGCGAGTTCCTTCACCGCCGCTTAGAATGAGCGCTTTCATCTTTTCCTCCGTACGCGTCGGAAATTTTCTTTCCCGCACCCCTCATTGGACGGCATAATTCTTTCCCACTATTACCAAAACGTCTACTCCTTTTTCCAAGCTTGCTTTAGAATACTTCAGCTCGGCGCCGTCAAAAAATTTTTTAACTTTGAGCGCTTTCGGATAATCGGTTGAGGAATCATAGAGAATCTTAGTATTCTTGTGATCAAAGCTCTCGGCATTAGCCGTGGCAACCACTATGAATCCTAAAGAGTTAAGTTTTCTCTTCACCTTCTCCGCTAATCCGATTTCCCCCATCCCGTTTAGAACCTCGATTTTAACGCTGTTTCTCGGCACTGAAGTCGTTTCTTTCTGGTCAAATTGTTCAATGGGTGAACTCTGACGAACCGCCTCTAGTATTTCGACAATTTTCTCTTCGTCCGGTATAACATAACTTACGCCATTTACGCTCTTAGGGCTACCCGGAAGACTGACCATCTGAAGATTATTCTGATCTAATGACCGGAACAAATTGACAAACTTGAGCATCTCGGTGGTGGAAAGATCGGTTTGAGCGTTATCAGCAAAAATATTTATGAGCTTCGGCCACATAAGTACCGATCTTAACTTAAAAACTTGATCTCCCAAAGCGTTGAGGAACTTTTGTTGGCGTTCTATGCGGCCAAAATCGCCTTTTTGGTCGTGGCGGTAGCGCACGTAGTTGAGCGCGGTCTCCCCGTTGAATTTTTGATAACCCGCCGGAATAAACATCCGGTACATGCGCGATTTGTCTATAATCGGTTTATCCACGTTTATCCACACCCCGCCTAAAACATCGACCATCTTTTTAAAGCCCCGAAAGTCGATTTGGGCATAGTGGTGGATATCAAAACCAGTCATTCCCTCAATCGTCTCTATGGTTAAGGAAGGGCCTCCATAGGCATAAGCGGCGTTAATCTTGTTATAACCCATGCCGGGAATTTTAACTCGAAAGTCACGGGGAATAAAAATAAGGATGCCCTTTTTTTCTCTGGGTATTAGATGGGCAAAAATAATAGAATCCGTCCTTGATCTGTTCCCTTTTTCCGCGGCATCAGTTCCCACCAAAAGAAAATTGATTGGTTCTTTCGGCAAGGGTTTGGATATTACTTTCTGAGCCTTTTTAAAGTTTTTGTTGTTGTCCCCGTTGGAACCATGGAGACGATTTTCAACATACTTTATGTACCCGTAACCGACCCCTGCCCCGAGTAAGACGGCGGAAATACCCGTGAGGAAAAAAATTTTCAAAAACTTCGTTAAACGAGGATGCTTGCCCTTCTTAGCGTGTTTCCCCATTCTAAATCCCTAAACCTTTAATTTCGGTTTCTTGGATGATTTTTTGGCTTCATCCACCCCGTAAGTGACGGGTGGTTTTCTGGTGCGTGGATAAAATTTCAAGAGGTGTCCTCGGCGTTCTTCAAAGCAAAAATTAACCGCCCTGAGGCCGCGACTTCGTCTGAGACCAGAGCTCTTGCCTCCCCGATCCCAAAAGAACCTTTACTCTTCACGATTTCCACCTCAAGTTTTAGAACATCCCCTGGTCTCACCTCTTTTTTGAATCGAAAGTTATCGATCCCTGCAAACAATGGTAATTTTCCCTTATTTAGGGGGTTGCTTAAGAGAATAACCGCTCCTACTTGCGCCAATGCCTCAACAATTAGAACTCCGGGCACCACAGGATAAGAGGGGAAATGTCCCTTTAAAGAAAATTCACTCTTTTGGACCTTCTTTATTCCCACCGCCTTTTTACCCACTTCGAGTTCTAAAATCTCATCAAGAAAGAAGAAAGGCTCTCGATGAGGAATAATCTTTTTAATCTTTTTGGTGTCAAACATCAATTTTACCTTTTGCGTTAAAGCCATGGCTGACTCGGAAGTAGCGGTCTTTCAGCGGCAGCAAATTTTGAATCTTTTTGACGGATAATATCTGCCCCTAAACCTCTTAGTTTTTGCTCAAAATGCTCGTAACCTCGATCAATATGGTGAATCTCACCGACTTGAGTGCTCCCGTTGGCAACTAACCCCGCTAGGACAAGCGCCGCCCCACCCCTCAAATCAGTGGCATTAATCTTAGCGGCATTAAGCTTGTTCGTGCCCCGAATGATAGCGTGATGGCCTTGGGTCTCAATATCGCAACCGAAGCGTTTCAGCTCTTCTACGTGGGCGAAGCGGCTTTCAAACACATTTTCGGTGATGATGCTGGTTCCGTCGGCCAAAGAAAGCAAAACCATCACTTGCGGCTGCAAATCGGTAGGGAAGCCAGGGTAAGGCAGGGTAACAATGTCTATCGCTTTAATTCCCTTCTGCTCAGCCACCCATATCCCCTGCGAATCAGCGAGTAATTTTAAACCAGCCTCTCGAAACTTATCAAGAACAAGCTCCAAATAATCTTTCCTGAATCCCTTAACATAAACCTCTCCCTTGGTAAGGACGGCCGCCACAATAAAAGTTCCCGCTTCGATTCTATCCGACATTACCGTATAGTCCACCCCGTGAAGACGCTTTACCCCTTGAATCTCGATAAGGAATGTGCCGGCACCCTTAATTTTAGCGCCCATTTTGTTTAAAAAATTTGCTAAATCTACAATTTCCGGCTCATGGGCGGCATTCTCAATAAAAGTTGTTCCCTCCGCTAGGACCGCCGCCATTAGCAAATTTTCAGTCGCCCCCACGCTCGGGAAATCAAGCGAAATTTTATCTCCCACCAGACCATTAGCTTCAGCCTCGATAAAACCGTGTTCCACCTTGATTCTAGCCCTCAACACCTCGAGCCCTCTTAAGTGAAGATCGATTTTTCGGGAACCGATGTTACACCCTCCTGGCAAGGCAACTCTCGCCTTACCCAGCCGGGCGAGAAGCGGCCCTAAAACACCGATGGAAGCCCTCATCTTACTTACCAGTTCATAAGGCGTCTCGATCTTCAGAGAAAAATGGGGTTTTATCTCCACGGTGTGATTCTCCATCCGGACCTTAAAACCCAACTCCTCAAGAACCCTACACATAAAGTAAACATCCTTAATGTTTGGAACATTCCTTAGTAAAGTGGGTTCCTCGGTTAGAATTGAGGCCGCCATCAACTTTAGGGTAGCGTTTTTCGCTCCGCTAACTCGGACTTCGCCTTTTAGTTTTTTACCGCCCTTAATAATGTACTTTTCCATTCTTCGCCTTTAAGGGTAGTTCTTAAGAAAACTCCCGCACGCTTTTGGAAAGAAGCCTCATTTCACTCACAAAAAGAATACCGTAAAAAAGAATAAAAGCTATGAGTGCCGAAAACATGCTCATTTTGGAAATTTTTGCCAGCAAGAAAAGAATTACTCCTATTACTCCAAGACGCACCCAAAACCCCAAAAGAATAAGCCCAGCCACCCTGCTAAAGGGAAAATGGTTCTCTTTTTTTTTCCTGAAGGCAAAAGTAAAGGAGTAAATGGAGCCATAAAAATTACCCAGACTTAAGACAAATCCCACTAAAAGTCCTAAAACCGCCCCAAACTTGCCCCAATAAAAAGCTAAAGGACCCAGAGCCAAAAGCAATAAAAAAGTGACAAGGGTCATATTTTTTAAGATTATCCGGGCCTCCTTTTGCAAAGGACTCCTTCCTTAAATATTCTCCGCCGGCAAATATTACCCTTTCCTCAGCCAATTAAAGAGACCAGAGTACCGAGCTAAAAAAAGACTCGGAATAGCAAGGCCGAAAAATACTAGCCACTTTTGGGTTGGTGTCGCAAACATTAAAGTTAAAGCGGCAATGCTTAAAAGAATACTCCAGAGATAGATAATAACAACCGTTTGCCGGTGCGTAAAGCCGCGATCAAGAAGCCGGTGATGAATGTGATTACGATCTGCCTGCATCACGGGCCGGCCTTCTTTAAAACGACGAAAAACAGCCAAGAGGGCATCGAAGATCGGGACCCCTAAAATTACAAACGGTACCAACAAAGCAACCAAAGCAATACTTTTCATCATGCCCTGAACTGTAATCGCTCCCAGAATGAATCCTAAAAACATGCTTCCCGAATCTCCCATAAAAATCCGGGCCGGGTGGAAGTTGTGCCTCAAGAATCCCAAACTACTCCCGGCTAGAGCAACGCAAATCAGGGCGACTTCGAGCCGTCCGGTTTGATAAGCGGCATACGAAAGCGCAATTAAGGCTATACCACACACTCCCGCGGCCAAACCGTCTAGGCCATCGATAAAATTCACCACGTTCGTAAGTCCCACAACCCACGTGAGTGTAAGTAAAATACCCCAACTTCCGAGGAAAAAAACTCCCTTGCTAAAGGGTAAGCCTACGAATTCGATGGTGACACCGAACCGAACTAGAATAGCCGCCGCCGCTATCTGACCAAAAAATTTAACCACCGGCGAAAGATCCGCGAAATCATCGACCAGACCTAACAGCAAGATAAAAGTGCCGCCAAGAGCGATTCCGATCAGCGAACGGCTCGGATTCAAAAGTGGTTCGCCTGGGAAAACACTCTGCCAAGCAAACTGAGCGGCAATAGCCAGCAAGAAGCTGACATAAATGGCCAACCCACCGAGTCGAGGAACCGGTCTAACGTGGACCTTCCGTGCGGTAGGATGATCAACCGCTCCCGCCTTCAGAGCCAGAGCTTCAGCCACCGGAGTAAAAAGGTACGCTGCGATCCCGCCAATTGCTAAAACTAACAGATAATTAAATATCAAGTTCTTCAAACAGGTTGTCCCTTAGAGACTCTGGCCTCCATATCCGGCCTTCTAAAGACACTCTATAAAGACACCCGCTCAACAGATAGCTGAATTAATTCTACTTTCGCTTCTCTTAAAAGATCTTCCGCCAAGGGGTCGGGATAGTTATTTTTGAATATAACCCCGTTTATGCCGGCGTTAATAATCATCTTAGCACATAGCACGCAGGGTTGATGAGTTGTATAAATTGAAGCCCCTTCGATTTGGATGCCATGAAGTGCCGCCTGAATGATAGCGTTTTGCTCGGCGTGAAGGCCCCGACACAGCTCTTGCCTTTCACCGGAGGGGATATCTAAATTCTCTCGCAGACATCCGACTTGGTCACAGTGTTTGAGTCCTCGGGGAGTCCCGTTGTAGCCCGTGGCCAAAATCCTTCTCTCCTTAACAATAAGGGAGCCGGTTTTCCTCCTTAAACAAGTAGAGCGCAACGACACTTGCTCGGTAATGGCCATAAAATACTCTTCCCAAGAGGGCCTTTTAATTCGTTGGTTTGTAGTTTGGAGATTTTTTCGCTCTTTCATCTATCCTACCCCAGTTCCGGATATAAAGGAAAAGCTTGGCAAAGGTTATAAACTTCACCTTGAACCCGGCGATAGACGCTCTCATCGCCTAGATTGGTTAAAACATCCCTCATAAGCGAGGCTACTTTTGGCATTTCCTTCTCTTTCATCCCTCGCGTGGTCACCGAGGGCGTGCCCACCCGGATGCCGCTGGTCACAAAGGGTGATCTCTTCTCAAAGGGAATAGTGTTTTTATTGACCGTAATTCCCACTTCGTCTAGTGCCAGTTGGGCTTCTTTACCGGTTATCTCTTTTTCCGTGAGGTCTAAAAGAAAAAGAGCGGTATCGGTTCCGCCGGAGACAACTCTGAAACCCCGCTCGTCAAGAGCTTGAGCCAACATCCTAGCATTCTTTACCGTTTGCCGTTGGTACGCCTTAAACTCGTCACTCGAGGCTTGCTTAAAGGCTACCGCTTTGGCGGCTATCACGTGCATGAGCGGCCCACCCTGGATTCCCGGGAAAACTGCTTTATCAATCGCCTCGGCGTACTTATTTTGGCCTAAAATGAACCCGGCCCTGGGGCCTCGGAGGGTTTTATGTGTGGTTGAAGTAACAACTTCAGAATAGGGCACCGGACTTGGATGAATTCCCGCGGCTACTAGACCTGCGATATGCGCCATATCTACCACCAGATAAGCTCCGACCTCATCAGCGATGTCCCGAAAGGCTTTAAAATCCAAAACACGGGCGTAGGCGCTGGCTCCGGTTAGAATCATCTTTGGCCTGTGCTTCCGGGCCAATTCCCAAACTTGGTCGTAGTCGATTTTTTCGGTTTCTTTACTTACCCCATAGGGAATAAAATTGTAACACTTCCCGGAAAAATTAACCGGACTCCCGTGGGTCAAATGGCCCCCGTGAGAGAGGTTAAGGCCTAATACGGTGTCCCCCGCTTCCAGAAGAGCGAAGAAAACAGCCATGTTTGCTTGGGCCCCAGAATGAGGCTGCACGTTTACGTATTCGGCCTTGAAAAGTTGCCGGGCGCGCTCTTGAGCTAGTATTTCGGCAATATCTACGAACTGGCAACCTCCGTAGTACCTGCGGTTAGGATATCCCTCAGCGTATTTATTGGTGAGCACCGATCCCTGGGCTTCCAATACCGCCACATCGGTAAAATTTTCTGAGGCGATGAGCTCAAGAGTATTTCGCTGCCGACCAAGCTCTTTCTCTATGACCTCGGCAATCTCTGGATCAGCTTCCCGAAGAAAACCCACTAACACCTCCTAAATTGACAACGAAATTTCAAATCACACGTCTTTCGACCTTCGTCCCTCGTCATTGAATCCTAACCAGTAACAATCTATTTAAGGATAGGATAGTTAACAACCCGAAATTTATCAAGAACTGTTCTTTTTCGTCATTAAGAACTCGCCTCTCGTTTTTACTTTCACCCGCCGACACGAACTCCTTGGCCTCTCGCCGCCAAGAATTGATTAATCTCCCGGGCGGGAATTGCCCCAGGCCGCAGAATAAGAGGCGGAGCGACAACCAAATCTAAAACAGTTGACTCGATGCCTAGAGTACATCTGCCGCCATCGATTGCCAAATCAATCTTTCCTTCGAAATCCGCAAGAACCTGGTTAATCTCGACGGCAGCCGGTTGACCCGATAAATTCGCGCTGGTGGTGGCTACTGGCAAACCCACCATTTTAAGCAGAGTAAGAGCGATCTCATTATCCGGACATCGGACGCCAACGGATGAGGTTCCCCCGGCTAGCAAGGGTGACACTTCTTGGCTTTTTTCCAAGATTATGGTAAGAGGACCTGGCCAAAATTTCCCGGTCAAACTCTTAATAAGGGGCGAAACTTCTTTTACCAGAGGCCTAATCTTTTCCGAATCGGAAACGAGGATAATAATGGGTTTAGCGAGTGAACGTCTCTTAATGGTAAAAAGACGCTTTAGGGCTTTTTCGTCCAGGGCGTTCGCGCCCAACCCGTAAACAGTGTCGGTGGGAAAAGCCACCAGTCCCCCATTTTTTATGATGTTGACGGCTTCTGTCAAAAAATCAATCTGCGGTTTTTCGGGGTCGATTCTCAAAACCTTGGTCTTCATTTCCTCCCCAAGAACGCAAGTTACGCCCTAGCACCCAAAACAATCCGTTCAATTCCTGAAAAGTCCTTAAAAATGCGGATTTCTCTGAAATCGCCCGACCCCGCCAGTAGTTTTTTTACCGCCCGGGCCTGGCCAAATCCAACCTCGAGAGCAAGAAGTCCTTTTTTTCTCAAATAATAAGGGCCTTGCTGGATAATTTTTTTAATAAAGTCTAAACCGTCTTCGCCTCCGTCAAGGGCGTGTAGAGGTTCGAAATTCTTAATTTCGGGTGAAAGAAGGGAAATATCCGCCCTCGACACATAGGGAGGATTCGAGACAATTACGTCAAATACGCGGTCCAAACTTTGATTCAGTGTCTGAAAGAGATCACTCTTCGCAAAAGTTACTTTTTCTTCCAAATTATGCGCTCGGGCATTGTCATAGGCCGCTCCGAGAGCGCGATCCGATATGTCCAAACCCCACCCAAATGATTGCGGCGCTTCATACGCCAAACTGAGAGCGATGGCTCCGGACCCGGTTCCGACATCGAGAAAAAAAATCCGCTTCTGACCTTGGATTTCTTCGAGAAGGTGTTCCACCAAAAGTTCTGTCTCCGACCGGGGAATAAACACGCCCTCCCTTAAAATCAAATTCAACTGGCGAAAAACTGTCCCCCCAAAAATGTATTGAAGCGGGACGCCCTCCGAACGCCGCCTCACAACCTCAAAGAAACGTAATTCTTCCGTCGAACTCAGGGGTCGCGCGGATTCAAGAAAGAGACTCGCCCGCCGAAGTTTTAAAGTCTCTCGAATTAACACCTCTCCCTCTAATTTGGGACGGGGTACTTTTTTCTGCTCCAGACAATTGCTGGCGATTTTTAAAGCTTCGCTAATAGTCAATTTTACAGTCCTTCAATTTAAATGTTTCTTTCCCAAGGCTTCAACCGGCTGAGCTGATTTACCCGACTTCCCTCAGTTTTTCCATTCGCTCCCAGGCAGCCAAAGCCTCGAGAATCTGGTCTAAATTGCCCTCAAGAACAGCGTCCAAGTTGTGAACGGTAAGGCTAACTCGGTGATCGGTCACCCTATTTTGGGGGAAATTGTAGGTTCTAATTTTTTCACTTCTTTCCCCCGGGCCTACTGGGAGCCGCCGGGCCTGATCAATCTCCTTCTGTTGCTCCCGCCGCATCAGTTCATACAGGCGGCTTCTCAAAATCTTTAGGGCTCTCTCTTTGTTCTGGAACTGGGACCGCTCCTCCTGACAGGAAACCACCAGCCCCGATGGCTTATGGGTAATTCTTACCGCCGAGTCGGTCACGTTTACGTGCTGCCCCCCTGGTCCCGCCGAGCGGTACGTGTCTACCTGAAGGTCCCTGGGATCAATCTTTACGTCCACCTCTTCCGCCTCAGCGAGCACAGCCACAGTAGCGGTGGAAGTATGAATCCTACCTCCGGATTCGGTTGCCGGAACCCGCTGAACCCGGTGGACTCCAGACTCGTATTTGAGATCGCGGTAGGCTTTTCGCCCTTTCACCTCAAAGATTATCTCCTTAAAACCACCGCTTTCCGAGGGATGCGAACTCATAATTTGAGTTTTCAAACCCTTGTTCTGGGTGTAGTGGACATACATCCGAAAAAGATCCGCCGCAAACAGAGAGGCCTCTTCACCCCCGGTACCCGCTCTTATCTCCATAATTATATCCTTGTCTTCCAATTCGTCTTTGGGGAGCAACATCTCTTTCAGCTCTTTCTCTAAACTCTCTTTGGTTCCCAGAAGACTATCCCGTTCTTCTTTGAGGTAATGCGACATGTCCGGCTCTTTCTCTCCCCCCAAAAGCTCTTCCGCTACCTCAATATTCGCAAGAATTTTCTTATATTGGCCTATTTTTTCTGCTAACGGAGTTATCTCGGCCAACGCCTTAGCGTACTCCTGATACTTGCTCCGATTTTCTATCACTTCTGGCCGACTAAGCGTTTCCTGCAAACTTTCATACTTTTTCTCAATTTTATTTAGCTTCTCTAACACCTTGCTACCTCAAAAATATTTTTTCATTTTTCGCCTTAAATTTTCAATTCTCTGCAAAATCCCAAATATTGAACCTAGGCATAATTATAAACTACTTACCATTTAGGTTGCTTAAATCGCGTGTGAGCACGCCGCTCTTATCGAGCGGGGACTTGTCACTCTGCACCTCGTATCAAGTGTCAAAAAGATGCCGCTTTCAGCGAGCTTAGATCTCAAGCAACTTGAGACGAGAGCGTACCGAAGGGCGGCGGCAATTCGCGGCCCCGAACCTGCGGGCAATTGCGAATTCGCCCCCTGAGGTAAGATCGAGTCCAGAGTCGCGCAAGTTGCAAGCGAGTGAAAGTGGCAAAAAATAGCGCATGCCCAATCGGAGCCTAAAAGCGACCTAGAACAAAATTATTATGCC
>DATBWY010000113.1:0-4355 GCA_036514555.1 Candidatus Subteraquimicrobiales bacterium | reverse complement strand
TAAAACGATTTCTATCTCCTCGCCTGACTTAGCCTCAGAGACCGCGACTTTTCCCCGAATAATAGCTTTAATGGTGGCTCCTGATTCTCGCTCGGAATACCCCACAAAATCAGTTTTACCAGCGTAGTCAAGGACCTCTGCGTAAATCTCCTCGGAAACGGCAGCTTCTTCTTTCCACGAGGCGTGCGCTTTTGTGCGATGAGCTTCCATGTGTTGGTCAAAAGAGTTTAAATCCACCGGAATTCCGCTTTCTTCAGCTATCTCCCGAGTTAGTTCAGGAGGAAAACCATAGGTGTCATAAAGCCTAAAAATTGCTTCTCCTCCAATTTTGTCGCCTTTAGTCGTTTTTACCTGCTCGATAACATCATTGAGGATTGAGAGACCGGTCTTGAGCGTTTCCGAAAAACGCCCCTCCTCGTTCTCGATAATTCGTTTGATAAAGTCTTGATTTTTAAAAACATCTGGGTACGTGTTTTTCATAATATCAATGACGGTGTCAGCCAGTTCGGATAAGAATGTTTCCCTGATCGAAAGTAATTTTCCGTGGCGCACCGCCCGCCTTAGAAGCCTCCTTAGAACATAACCACGGCCTTCATTGGAAGGAAGAACCCCATCATTTATGAGAAAAGTCACCGCCCGGGCGTGATCGGCCACAATTTTCAAAGAAACATCCTTTTTCAAGTTTTTGCCGTATTTAGCACCGGATAATTCCTCCGTCTTCTTTACCAAAGGCTTCAAGAGGTCTGTCTCGAAAGTGGTGAGCGCGTTCTGGAGGATCGCCGCGGCCCGCTCCAGCCCCAGCCCGGTATCAACCCCTTTTTTACTTAAGGGGTGGAGTTTGCCATTTTCGTCCCGGTCGTACTGCATAAAAACCAGATTCCAGACCTCTAGATACCGATCGCAATCGCAATTAACTCCACAGGTGGTACGCCCACAATCTCTCTCAACCCCAAAATCATAGATGAGCTCGGTGCAGGGGCCGCAAGATCCCGTGGGCCCCGCGGCCCAGAAGTTGTCGGCCCCGCCTAAGCGGAAAATTTTTTCTTCTGGCACCCCGGCATCTTTTTTCCAGATGTCAAAGGCCTCCTCATCATCCTTATAAACGGTAATCCAAAGCTTCTCTGGGTCCATCTGGAGATCTTCGGTCAAAAACTCCCAGGCCCAGGGAATAATTTTCTGTTTATAATAGTCGCCAAAGGAAAAGTTGCCTAACATCTCAAAAAAAGTCAGGTGTCTGGCGGTTTTCCCCACCCTTTCGATGTCGGTCGTTCTCACACACCTCTGAGCGGTCGCTACTCGTGGATGTTTGGGTTTAACTTTTCCCTCAAAAATGGGTTTGAACTGAACCATTCCGGCGGTGGTCAAAAGCAAAGATGGATCCTCGGGAACAAGCGAAGAGCCGGGTAGAATTTTGTGACCTCGGTTCTCGAAAAAGGAAAGGAACTTTCCCCGAATTTCATCACTGGTCATGGAGACTCCTAAGGGTTTTCTGAGGCTAAACTTTTCTCCTGAAAATGAAGGATCAACGCCTTGATGGTGGCAGCGACGGGAATCGCCAAGATCATCCCGAGCACCCCAAAAATCGCTCCCCCCATGAGTAAGGAAAATATTATTACTACCGGGTGCAGATTGACTTGGCTTCCAACCACATGAGGAGAGATAAAAAGCCCATCGATCTGCTGGATAACAAGCAGTAACCCCACCGCTTCCAAAGCCAAAATCGGGGACTCAAAAACGGCCACAAGGGCCGCAAGAATTGCTCCGGCAATCGGACCGAGATAAGGAACAACGTTTAAAACACCGGTTATCATTCCGATAAGCACCGAAAAATTGACGCCGATAATGCTTAACCCGATACTTGATAGCACACCAACGATAAGGGCAACTAAAAGCTGACCCTTGACAAAACCTCCCAGCACCAAATCTACTTTAGTTATAATATCATTGGTTTCCTCGCGATACCTTCTCGGCACCAAGCCCATCAAGTTTTCCTTAATCGGTTTCAAATCTTTTAGGATATAGAAAGCTAGAACGGGGGCCAGTAGAAAATAGATAAAAGTGGTGATGAGATCCAAAGTAACCCCCGGGACCTTGGAAATTATTTTGAGCAAAACATTTTTCAGGGAATTTAGTCCTTGCTCTAGAAATTTACTGGCCTCAGAGGGCACCCTGAGATGTTTAAGTCTATCCAGATAACCTTGGGACAAGTTAACGGTCGCTTTTAGGTAACGAGGAAATTCAGCGACAAATTCCTGAATTTGATTGATAATCAGGGGTATGAAATAGATAAGAAGCGCCGCCAGAACGAGAACAAACAAAAAATAGGTTAAGAGAACGGCTAGCACTCGAGGAATTTTTTTTGACTCCAAAAAGCCTACTACTGGTCTCAAAACATAAACAATAACGAAACTGTACACGAAAAGGGAAAAAATCGCCCGAAACTGATAAACCAAAAATAAAACGATTGAAATTATTGCAATAACCCCGAGAATGGCCCAGGATACGGTAGCAATTTGGCGATATCTGTTATGTGCTTGCCCTTCTTCATCATTATTATTTTTAGGAATGATAATTTTCTCAGTCATCCAACCATCCAAAATTGGTCACAAAAGCTTAGCAAATGTAAGTAAACTCTGAAAAGAGTTACGGGATTCGCGACGCTTTTTGGTCTAGAAGCAAATCAATTAGACAAAATTAATTTAGACAATGTAATCAGGTGATTCCTCATCTATTCTTTTTATAGACAGCTCTTTTTCCAGTTCATCCTGTTTTGACCTGCTGGCGGCTTTCCCTTCTTCAATAGCCTTTTCTACTCTTTTTTGATATTCTCTCGCTGTTAATCTTAAATTTTCCCATTGGTGGTGAAATTCCTTCTGAAGTTTTTCTCTTGTCTTTGAATCAAAAAGAAGCACCAAAGTTACTCCGATAGCAAAACCCAGACTAGCGCCAGTCACAGCCCTTCGCCAATTGGCCATTTTTTCCACCTATCCTTTCTTGCTAAAGGTACTTATGGCTTTTCTAATACCAGCTGACATAGCAGCAATTCTTATGAGGGGAGAAGCAATGAGTTCCTGAGCTACTTGAGTGGTCGTATCCACCTTTTTGCTCACTTCCTGAGCCGATTTCATGATTTCATCGACTCTGTCTAACTCCGTGTTAACTTCCTCCGCCATTGTCTGTAAGGAGGAAAGAATGGGTATAATCTGTTGCCTTAATTCCTTAATTAACTTATAAAGTTGGAACAAAACCAGACTGATAAAAATGGTCAGCACTATTACCGCCGCGGCTAAGACGATATTCAAAAATAAAGACCAGCTCATAAGCTCCTCCTCAGGCGCCTAAGCCTATTATACTATTTAACCCAAATAATACCTCAAGTTCCGATCCTTTCCAAAAGTTAAGGATACCATTAGTGACTTGGTGAGCGGTCTTCGCCTGTCCCGCTGGGTCGGTAATACCTTTTTCTCTTACGATCAAGAGGGAGATATTCCTGGGAAACCTTATGCCCAGGGTAGTTATGTGGATATTTGTAGTCTTTTCCGTGCCCTAATTTCTTCGCTCCGGGATAGCCTGAATCACGAAGGTGCCGAGGAACTTCGGGAGTACCCTCCCTCTCGACATCTCTTAAGGCTTCATCGATTCCTACAATAACCGAATTACTTTTAGGAGCCTTGGCAAGATAAAGAGCCGCGTGCGCCAGATTGAGTCTGGCTTCTGGAAGACCTACAAACTCTACCGCTCTGCTCGCAGCCACAGCTACTTCTAAAGCTCTCGAATCAGCTAACCCCACATCCTCCGAGGCGGCAATGACAATCCTTCTGGCGATAAACTTTGGATCCTCCCCGGCATAAAGCATTCTTGCCAGCCAGTATAAAGTGGCGTCAGGATCAGAGCCGCGCATGCTTTTAATAAAAGCCGAAATCGTGTTATAGTGCTCGTCCCCGTCTTTATCATACTTGATGGCTTTTTTCTGAAGAGCATCCTCGGCTACCTTTAACGTAATTTTTCTCAAGCCCTTTTGGTCAGGTTTCACCGACATCACGGCCATTTCTAGAGCATTCAAGGCGGATCTCGCGTCACCGCCCGCTACCTTAACAATATGTTCTAAGGCCTCTTTTTCAAGCTTAACTATAAATTTTCCCAGGCCCCTCTCCTTATCGTTTAAGGCTCTTTGAACAATTTCTTTGAGATGTGCCGGAGACAAAGAGTCAAATTGGAAAATTCGAGAACGGGAAATTAATGGCGAAGTTATCTCAAAGTAGGGATTTTCGGTGGTAATACCGATTAAGATAATTAATCCGTCTTCTAAAACAGGGAGCAAAGCGTCTTGCTGAGTCTTATTGAAGCGGTGAATT
>DATBWY010000112.1:0-3284 GCA_036514555.1 Candidatus Subteraquimicrobiales bacterium | reverse complement strand
AAAGTGTAGGCTAGAGGCGCGATCAGTCAAAAAGTACAGAAGAAGGAGAGAACCGGAGGAATGTAGTTGCGGATCGCGATGTACTATGGTAATCAGGACGTACGGGTGGAAGAAATGCCGCGGCCCCAAATTGGCCCGGGGGAGATGCTCATTAAGGTCGAAGCCAGCGGCATCTGCGGTACCGATGTGCTTCAGTGGTACCGAATTAATCGGGTCCCCTTAGTTTTAGGTCATGAAATTTCTGGTAGAATTGCCGAGGTGGGTGAAGGAGTCACGTCCTACAAGGTTGGCGAGCGCGTTGCCGCCGCTCATCACGTTTCCTGCGACGTTTGCCACTATTGTCTGAGCGGTCACCAAACGGTCTGCGAAACGCTTCGCAAAACCAATTTTGAGCCCGGTGGCTTTTCTGAGTATGTCCGGCTGCCTGCTATTAATGTTGAAAAAGGGGTATTTCCTTTACCCGATACGGTTTCTTTTGAGAAAGCAGTTTTCACCGAGCCCCTGGCTTGTGTCCTCCGAGGCCAAAGGCTAGCCGGAATGAGACCGGGTAAAGCGGTGCTGATTATCGGGAGCGGCGTTTCGGGAATACTTCATCTGCAACTAGCAAGGTTCATTGGAGCAAACCACATCGTAATGACCGACATTAATGAGTACCGTTTAGATCAGGTGAAGCAGTTCGGAGCGGATCTTGTCCTTTCGGCCAAATCTGACATTAAAGAGCGCTTTCGTCAGCTCAACCAAGGACGTCTAGCTGACTTAGTGATCGTAACCGCTGGCGCAAAATCGGCTATAGCGCAGGCTCTACAATCAGTTGAGCGGGGAGGGACCGTCCTTTTCTTCGCTCCAACGGAACCGAAAACTACAATTCCCCTATCCATTAATGATCTTTTCTGGCGAAACGAAATCAGCTTGACTAGCTCATATGGAGGGAGCCCCGAGGATTACCAGGAAGCGCTAGATATTATAGGAACAAAAAGGCTTAAACTGAAGGAAATGATCACCCACCGTTTGCCCTTAGAAGATACTGCCAGGGGCTTTGGGCTTGTTGCTGAGGCTAAAGAGTCCTTAAAAGTAATAATCGAACCTCAAAAATAGTTGGGTTCTTGATGACCACTTCTCGGGCGAAAAGCGCTAATCTTAAGCGGCTTTCACCGTGATAATCAAAATTGGCCAAGGAAGATGACTTCTGCTAACCTTATATTTAAAATTGAGTGAGTATTCCAAAATCACTGAGTTTTATCCAGCAAAGATTCAATTTTAATCACGGGATAAGAAAGGAGATTAAAATGGATTGGGGATTAAAAAATCGCCTTAGTCAAATAATCAAGGCTGATGGCCGAAGTGTAATGCTCGCGGTGGATCACGGCTATTTCTTGGGTCCGACTTCTGGATTAGAGGAGCCAAGCAAAACCATAAAGCCGCTTCTTCCCTTTGCTGATTCCTTAATGCTTACCCGCGGGATTTTACGGACCTCCGTTGAAACCAGTACCTCTGTCCCAATTGTTCTCAGGGTTTCCGGTGGCAACAGTATCGTCGGGAGCGATCTTTCTAATGAGGAAATTATTACCTCTATGGAGGACGCCATCCGGCTAAACGCCGCCGGGGTTGCCATATCCATCTATGTGGGAAGTGAATATGAGCACCAGACTCTGATGAGTTTGGCAAGACTCATTGACGAGGGGGAAAAATACGGCATTCCCGTTTTGGCCGTGACCGCGGTTGGCAAAGAAATGGCTCGCGACGCCCGCTATCTTGGTTTGGCCTGCCGCATTGCCGCAGAACTTGGGGCTCATTTCGTAAAGACCTACTACTGCGAAGATTTTGAGCGCGTCGTAAAAAATTCTCCGGTTCCTCTAGTGATTGCGGGCGGCAAAAAAATACCGGAGCGAGAAGCTTTGGAACTCGCCTATAATGCCGTTCAAAGTGGTGCCGCTGGAGTGGACATGGGGAGGAACATTTTTCAATCCGATAATCCAGTGGGGATGATAAAAGCGGTTAGGTCAATAGTGCACGAAAATTCAAACGTTCAAGACGCTTTCGAGATATATAACAGCAGAAAAAACACCGCAATCCTAACCAAGTCATCGAGGAAATAAGCAGAGCCAATTCCTTATCGGGGCCGGCTTTTGTTTAGAGAAAAATTAGAATTTTTTCAAAAGACTTCAATTAAACCACTCGAGCCTCTTCAGCGAGGAAAGGAGCAGAGGAATGGGTCAAGCAAAACGAGGTGATACCGTAAAGGTTCACTACACCGGCAAATTTGAAGACGGAACGGTTTTTGACACCTCAGACGGGCGGGAGCCACTTCAGTTTAAGATGGGCGAAGGAAAAGTTATCTTAGGATTCGAAGAGGCCGTGGTTGGCATGAGTCCAGGGGAGTCTAAAGAAGCCAAAATCCCGGTGGACAAAGCGTACGGACCGTACCAGGATGAGATGCTCCAGGTGGTTGAGAGGAATCAGTTTCCGCCGGATTTGAATCCGGAGGTTGGCCAGCATCTGCAGCTTCATCAGCCGGATGGACGGATAGTCGTTGTTACCGTGAAAGAAACTTCCGATTCGAATGTGACTCTTGATGCTAATCATCCCTTGGCCGGGAAGAACCTGGCTTTTGAAATTAAGCTGGTCGAAATAGTTTAGACCCCGAAATCTTTAAAAACACCGTAACAATACTTAGATCAAACATTTTGTCAACCAGTTTGGCCATTTTTCCTCTCTCAAGGTTTTGTCGTTACTTAAAGCGACACGACCGACCAAATTAATCTGCTCCCGAATCCTTTAAGTCTCTCAAAAAGAATGTCACTAGCTTGGGCCAAATGGCTGATTGGATATAGTGGGCTCGTCACCAGCGAGCGGAGATTAATGAAAAAAAAGGCGATATTTTCGTGGAGCGGTGGCAAAGATAGCTCCTTCGCTCTTCACGAGATTCAAAAAAACCAAGGATACGAGATAGTCTCTCTATTAACCACCTTTACAAAGGATTATGATAGGGTGAGCTTGCACGGCACTCGTCGGATTTTACTGGAACGTCAAGCTGAATCAATCGGTTTGCCGCTTCATAAAATATTTATTCCCAAAAAGGCCTCCAGCGGAGAGTATGAGCAAAAAATGAAAAAATCACTGGTCAAATTTCAGGAGAGCGGAGTTTCCGAGGTTATTTTTGGAGATATCTTTCTGGAAGATTTACGAAAATTCCGGGAGGAAAAACTGTCACAGGTAGGCATGAGGGCTGCTTTTCCGATCTGGAAAAAAGACACGAGAAAACTGGCTCACCAATTTGTTGAGCT
>DATBWY010000111.1:0-2666 GCA_036514555.1 Candidatus Subteraquimicrobiales bacterium | reverse complement strand
ATCACGTTGGCCATACTAAAAGTTTTCCCGCTTCCAGTGACCCCTAACAGAGTCTGATAGTGGAAACCCGTTTTAGCTCCTTCAATCAATTTTTTTATGGCTTTGGGCTGGTCGCCTTCGGGCTCATAAGGAGCTTCTAGCTTAAACTCGGACATCTCTATCACCATCTTTAAGTATACTACCCCCGCCAAACTATTTTAAGCCAACGAGCCCCCGCAAAAGCAACCACAAGGGTTGCCACTACAATTAACTTCTCTATTCCTCCACTAAAGCTGGATTGTTCGAAGAATAAAAGGCGCTCCAAAAACCAAGAACTTCAAGATGCGCTTGAGGTAACTTTCTTTTGAAGATAGCGCCAGAGCTTGTTGGCTTTGCCCTGGAGATCTTTAAGCGTACCCTCATTTTCCAGAATATAGTCGGCTAACTCTTGGCGCTTTGCCTCCGGAGTCTGGGATCTAATCCTCGCTTTAGACTCTTTTAACGTTAACCCCTGTTTTCTTAGGCGCTCGAGACGAACTTCTTCCGGGGCGCTAACCACAACTACCAGGTCAACCGAAGGAAGCAGACCAGCTTCCGCCAGAAGAGGCGCGTCAACAATGAGGATCTGCGGTGGATGCTCCCGGGGAACATTTCTTTTAAGCCTTGCCAGCCTCTTATTAATTGCTTCCCGAATAGCGGGGTGCGTGAGACGGTTTAGCGCTTTAAGCTCCTCAGAGTCGAAAAAGACAATGCTCCCCAGTTTTTTGCGGTCGATAGTTTTATCTTTTAAGAGAATATCTTCGCCAAAGCGCCCAACCAATTTTTCCCAAACTGTCCCTGTTGGGGCAATAACTTCTCGAGCCACCTCGTCGGCATCGATAACTACCGCCCCCCTTAACTTGAGCAATTGGGCGAGCGTTGATTTTCCTGCTCCGATTCCACCGGTTAATCCCAGTACCAATATCACTTTCTTCATAAGAATAAAAGAAAAGGACGAAGACCAGTTTTGGCTGCGAACTTCGCCCTTAATTCAAGTATCAATTACCGAAGTTTATTTTTTCTTTTGAGTCTGCTCTTTTTTCATATCAGCGACAATAGCCTCAAGCGATCCCGGCTTCGCCTCTTTGACTTCTTCTTTCTCTTTATCTTTTAATTTTAGTGTCCGTTCTCCGGTTTTTTTCTCAGCTTCCTTCTTTTTAGGCGTCTTAACCTCTTCCTTTGCCGGGGCAGCCTCGGCCTCTTTCTTCTCCACCACAGCCTTAGCCTCAACCTCTTTCTTCTCCGCCGCCGCTTTAGCCTCGGCTTTTTCAGGTTTAGCTTCGGCCGCTTCTTCTTTCGGCTCGGGCACCTTAACCTCTTCTTTTGCCTTTTCTTCCGGCTCGGGCACCTTAACCTCTTCTTGCGCTTCTTCTTTTGCCGCCGGTTTAGCCTCTACTTTTTCGGCCGGTGCCTTAGCCTCTTTTTCTGCCGGTTTTTCCTTTGGAGCCAAGGCTTTTTTGAGACTCAGGCTTAAGCGCCTTTTTTCCAGATCAATCTCGATAATCTTGACCTTGATTTCGTCGCCGACTCGCACTGCCTCCTGAGGATCTTCAAGACGCTCCTCTGACAGTTCCGAAATATGAATAAGCCCCTCAACATTATCTTCAATTTGAACAAAGGCACCGAAGGGTACCAATCTAAGCACTCTACCCTCGACAATATCTCCTTCAGAATACTTGCTTATGGCTTTTCGCCACGGATCCTCCTGAGTTTGCTTAAGCCCCAGGGAAACCCGGCCCCGTTCGTGATCAACCTCTAAAACCTGAACTTTGACTTCATCTCCGACGGAAACCGCCTCGGAAGGATGACTTATTCGCTGCCAGGAGAGTTCAGAAATGTGGATCAGGCCATCAATTCCACCTAAATCAACAAAAGCTCCAAAACTTGCCAGATTGGAAATTTTGCCGGTGAGAATCTGACCCTTCTCCAGTTTGGAGAGGATTGTTTGCCGCATTTCTTTTTGAGACTCCTCCAAAACGGCCCGGCGCGAAAGAACGACGTTGTTGCGGTACCTGTTTGTTTCGATAATCTTGCACTCTAACTCTTGCCCAATATATCCTTTTAAGTCTTTGACTCGCGTAAGTTCAACGAGTGAAGCCGGGAGAAAGCCTCTCAACCCTATATTGAGAATCAACCCTCCCTTTACCGCTTCGATGACTCTTCCTTTTACGGTTCCGCCACTCTTGCCAACTTCTTCAATTTTGTCCCAGGATCTTTCGAAGTCTGCCCTTTTCTTGGAAAGAATAAGCCTCCCATCCAAATCTTCCTTCTCAAGTACAAGTGCCTCGATCCTGTCCCCAACCGACACTATCTCTTCGGGATTCACGTTTTTTTGGATAGAAAGCTCTTCTAAGGGAATAACTCCCTCTGATTTGTAGTCAATGTCTACCAAAATTTCGTCGCGGTAGATTTTGACTACCTCCCCCTCCACAATGTCACCATTGTCAAAAATTTTAATTGTTTGATCATAGTCTGGAACAAGTTTTCCTTCCTCGTCCCTTTTCATGTACTCTTCGTCGGGCTTTACCGAAACCTCTGACTCCCTTACCTCACTGGTTTTGTTGGGAGATTTAATCTTAGAATCTTCCATTCCATCAATGGCCTCCTTTGCCTTAACGTTGGTAAAATTTCCTGTATAAGTTTACCAC
>DATBWY010000110.1:0-2315 GCA_036514555.1 Candidatus Subteraquimicrobiales bacterium | reverse complement strand
TTCTCTGGTTTATCTAAAGTCTTTTCGTCAGCCATCTATCCTCCTTGACTTTTAAAAAATTATAGTTTTATAAATTTACCCCGTCCTGGGATTTTGCTAGCATCCTCGGTTTTAATAAGCAAACCTATCCAGCTCGTCTTCTAGCTGCTTTCTGTATTTATCCTTTTTCTGACTATGTTTCTCTTCTGCTCTTACGCAACCAATAATCTAATAAAAAGGTTAAAGCTTTATTCCCGTTCTCATTGGCCAAAAAGATTCTAATAATAGACTTTTGGACCCGAGGGACCGGAAAAAAGACCTGGTAGGGGAAAGATTATCATAGATAACCCCCACTGTAAATCCCCATTTCACTTGGGTTATAGCGTAATTATTTTTGCGTTAAACACCACAACTTAGACTCTATTTTATACTAAATAAATCGACTTAGTCAAGTTTATCACTGCATTTTTACGCCCATTAAGGAGTGACACACTTTACTATTTGCCCCCGGTAAGCATTGTTACCGATAAGCGTTTGATGAAGATAACGAAGGGCGGGATTGACTAGTTTGATTAGAGCTTGTTCACAAATTAGAATTTAGTTCCGGACGTTCAGTTTCGTATTGACAGTTTCTTCATCATCTTAAGCACTAATTTTACCGCATGTGGATGCCTCATTACCAGAATATTCGATCCGGCCATGAGTAGAGTTAAAGCCGTTAGCGCTTCCCAAAGAATCCCCCGTTTTGTGGGATCCCCCCAGGAAGGCTCTTCTTCCAGGCTTGTTTTGACCTCTTTAGCTTTCCAGACTTCTTTTCCAAGATCGGAAATGAGTGGCATCTGAGCCATCTCGTCGTTTTGCTGCAAAGCGGCTAACTCTAGGCGTTCCATTACGGAGTAAGTATATTCAATACCGTATCCCAAGGCACCGGTCGTTGTGTCCGTAACCACTTTCTCGGGCTTCACCCCTAACTGGGTGATCAAAATGTTTAACTGCTTGGCCATGTTCACATCGTTGGGAGTTTGCCCGATCACATTGTGCCCGTATCCAAGGGCAGCAGCACTAACCACCTTGTAGTTTTCTTCTACCGCCGGACCGATCAGGAAATTTTTCCCGTTGGTGACATCGGCGGCTTTCTTTAACACTTCGGCGTCCTTCTCGGCATTACCCGAACCCAAAATAATTAGGGGGATGCTAACCGCCTCCGCGACCGCTTTCACCGTCGCCGCCGCGTCCTCGGCGCTTCGATTTTCACCATTGGGATCAGTGGAGGCTAGCTGAAGGCAAATAAGATCCGCCTGAAACTCGTCTTGGCACTTTTTGGCCCATAAAACGGGGTCTTTTATGACGTCACCCAGAGCAGTCTCAACAGTTTTAGGCCAGTTTTGAGGAGGGACATCATAGACCTCCATGGCAATCTGCGGCTGGTGCGGCAGTTCACCCTCGAAAAGATAACACGGTAAGGCGCTTTCTCCACCGACCTTAACGGCCGAGTCACCAGTTCCGATGGTTACTTCTCTAATGCGCCCGGAATAACTTTGAATAGGCTCTTGAAACTCCACTACCCACTCCTTCTGATTAAATAATTACAAACCTTGAATGTTTAAGCCCACGATTCCCAAATCCCAACTTTGAAAAATTAAAGTTCAAAGTGAAAAGTGAAAAATGACATATAAAACTGTAAAAAGAAAAGACTTTTTTGTATTTTGGATTGTAAAACTAGAAATCATTTAACCGTTTAACTATTTAACTGACGGTGGGGCATAATCCACCGTCATCCTGAGGAGCCCTTCTATGAAGTCTATCCCGAGTTTCTCGAAGGACCCGGACAGGTTTTAGCGACGAAGGATCTCCATTGTGAGATTCTTCGGCCTTCGACCTCAGAATGACCCTGGGGAATTGCACCCCAGGCTCATTTAACTAACAGATTGTTTGGCGGCTTTCAAAACGTTTTTCATAAGCATCGCTATGGTCATGGGGCCCACTCCCCCCGGAACCGGGGTTATCCGGGCCGCTTTATCCTTGACAGATTCGAAGTCCACGTCTCCAACAAGCTTGTTATCCACCCGATTGACACCCACATCGATTATGGTCACCCCTTCTTTGACCATTTCTCCATTTATCAACTGAGGAGAGCCGACCGCGGCCACCAAAATATCGGCCCCTTTAGTGTGAGACGATAAATCGTTTGTTTTTGAGTGGCAAACGGTCACCGTGGCGTTCTTCTGGAGGAGAAGCTGCAAGATCGGTTTTCCCACCAAATTACTTCTGCCCACGATTACCGCCTCTTTACCGGCAATTTCAACTCCGGTGTACTCCAAAAGAGCCATTATGCC
>DATBWY010000109.1:0-7171 GCA_036514555.1 Candidatus Subteraquimicrobiales bacterium | reverse complement strand
TTTAAACTCACATTTGATGCTTATCCTCAATCCCAATGCCTCGTGGATTAAAGATTGTAAGAGGTTCATGTTCGCGGGTTTTTCTATTTCTTCTTTGTGAAACACCGCTCCCGGCTTAAACTCAAGAATGAGAGTGTTTTTGTGAAGCGTTACTGGTTGACACTCCAATAAAAGGGCGTACGTGGATATTTTTTCCTTTTTGAGGCGATTTAAGACCACCGGCCAAGATCTTTCTATTCGGCTAAAATCAGCCTCCTTGGGTTGATTTTTTGCCGGCGGCGCGGTAGAAACAGCCGATTCCACGGCGTTTTTGGCTTCCAAAACTGGCTTTAGCTCGGGAGTCTTTGCGGAAGTCTTTGCGTTTGGGACCCCGTCTCGGCTTCGATCTTCCGTTTTTGCGGGGACTTCCGCCGCTCGAACTACCGTTCGGGGGGGAAATACCTTCGCCGCCAAACTCTTCAACTGTTTTTCGAGTCTCTCAAGCCGGCCAAGAAGTGACTGCTCGGAAAGACTTTCTTCCCGAACCAACCTCACAAGAGTAGTTTCTAAAACAAACCTTCCCTCCGAACTCACCCGGGCCTTCTGATAAGCTTCGCTTAAGGTTTCCATAAAGTTAATTAAGCGATCGGGCCCAAATAGGGAGGTTTGTTCCTTCATTTTTTCGATCGTTTCCGGCAGGGCGCTTATTATTTTTTCCGCCTCGGAACTTGTCTTTATAACAAATAGATTTCGAAAGTACTCCGTCAAGCCTTTAATAAACTGTCTCAAATCTTTGCCTTCATCCACCAACTTTTGCACGAATGAAAACCCGGCGGTGGCGTTTTTCTCGGCAATAATGTTGGTAACCTCATAGAAAAGCTCCGACTCGATAATCCCTAAAAGACTAGTTGCGTCTTCGATTCTTACTTGCCCTCCTGTAAAAGAGGAAATTTGGTCTAAAATTCCCACCGCGTCTCTTAGGGAACCCTGAGCATACTGGGCGATAAAAGTGGCTGCCCCGTCTTCTAAGGAAATTTTCTCGGCTTTAGCCACTTCTGCCAACCGTTTTTCGATCTCACTTACTGAAAGGGGCTGGAAATCAAAGCGCTGGCAGCGAGAGAGAACCGTCAGGGGGACCTTGTGGGGCTCAGTGGTCGCTAAAACAAAAAGGGCATGGGGCGGAGGCTCTTCGAGCATCTTAAGTAGGGCGTTAAAGGCCTCGGTGGTTAGCATGTGAACCTCATCGATAATGTAAACTTTGTAGCGACAACTTGTGGGGGCAAAGTAAATCTTCTCCCGCAAATCCCTAATCTCATCGATACCTCGGTTCGAGGCGGCGTCAATCTCTAAAACATCCATCGACTTCCCTTGGGAAATACTCTGGCAAGAGGAGCAGCTGTTGCAGGGAGTAGGTGTTGGTCCTTTTTCGCAGTTCGCCGCTCGGGCTAGTATTTTGGCGACCGAAGTCTTACCGGTGCCCCGCGAGCCCGCAAAAAGATAGACGTGGGCCAGCCGGTTTTTCTTTAAGGCGTTGGATAGCGTCCTAGTAATATGATTTTGCCCTACTACCTCGCTAAATGCTTGGGGGCGCCACTTTCGATATAGTGAAAGATGAGTCACGTATTCACCTCTGGTTATACATTAAATGGTTGAATAGTTAAAAGGTTGAGTGGCCATTTAACTAGTTTGGAGTGATCGTGCCCTGCCGTCGACCGCCGTCTCCAAGCGCAACTAAAGCAGGTAACTCCGCCTAAGTTTCCCCACGGCACCCGAGGGTACTTACTTACCGTTGCTTCCTTCCGGACCTGGCGGGATTTGTAAGCCTTCGTTGCGTAGGACCTAAGCCTCAACGCCCCTTACTCGAGTTGCCGGCCTTAGGGCCGAAGGCCTCAAGCAGGAATTCAGCCCGGCTATAGCGGATTGCCGGTACAGGGCACCGCTACCTCCCCGCCTAGCACGATCAACTTCAGTATACCTAGATTCGTCCCCCAACTCAATAAAGAAATGGGTTGCTTGATAAAGTTTTGACGGCTTTTGACGTCAAATCAAATCTATGTCGTAAACTGTAGTAAACTCATGAAACTCGATCCAAAACCGGTATTGTGAATAGTTGTATTGTGGGTAAATCGCTGATAATATCTTCTTTATTAAGTACTAATTTGGATAGTAGGTAAACTTTGGACATTAGCAGTTATTTTTCAGCGCGAGAACTGGTTGAAAGCCTCGGCCAACCCATGCTTATTCTGGCCTTTATCCTGTCGATTGGACTTTTGCTTTTTGGTTTGCATCCAAAACTTCAGGGAAGAATCCAGTGGCTTTTGCTAGCCATATTCCTGGTCCTTTTGGCGGGATACGGACTCCTTGCCTGGTTTCATATCCAAATCTACAATTTCCTACCGCTTAAAGATCCCTCAAGCGGAACTATTTTTGGCCGCTACATGATACCGCCTTGGATCGAAAACGAAAAACTTTATTTTTGGTCTTTGCTTACCTCGGTCTGGCTCTTGCTTGTGAGAAAAAGACCCGTTCAGTTTCGAGTAGTAGTTTACAGTTCACTACCGATATTGTTGTTTTTAACCCTTGCCACCTCAAATCCCTTTCAAGAACCTTTAGGCAGCTTCAACCAGCAAATTCTCGGTATTGAGCAGGTTTTAAACACTCAGGATGCCAAGACGCAAGGCCTGGTTTTATACCAAGCCTCGCAGATGCTCAAAGGCTTTTATAACTCCGCCTATATGTGGATGCATCCGCCGCTACTGTTTTTTTCCTATTCCGTCTTTGTAATTGGGTTTTTTGGCTCGCTTTTCATGCTTTTTAAGCGGGAGAAAGAGTACGATGAGTTTGCCTACAATTGGGCGAAGGCGGGTTATACCGTTCTTACCCTCGGACTCTTGATTGGCTATCCCTGGACTGTTCAAGCCTGGAAAGGGCAACCTTGGTGGTTTTCCCCGAAGGTGAACGTCACCATAATGATGTGGGTTCTTTATACCGCCTTTTTACACACAAGAGTCTACCTAAACAGGAAGGGAATGTGGCGTACCACCGCTATCCTTGGGGTTTTAAGTTTCAGCGCCGTGGTTGTAACTTACCTGGGTACCTATGTCTTGCCCGGGATACACTCGGTAGGAGGAAGATGAAGCACTTCAATTTTATCCTGATTCTTATTACGGTAGCGCTTCTCGGAATAATCGGGGTAATCTTTATTATTGGTACTATCTACGGCTCTGTTCAGGAACCTAACTGGACCGAAACCCTTTTGTACCAGCAATATTTAGACAACATGAATCTCGGTGTAATTCCTTTTGTCATCGCTCTTTTGGCAGTTCTAGGACTTTGCATCCCAAAGCGTTTGTTTAGCGGCAAAGATCTCTTAATAATTAACGGGGCGCTCGTTGCGATCACCTTAATTCTGGCCCTAGCCCTTGGGACTAAATTTGGTCTGGGTTTTTTACTGGCCGTCGGCGGGCTTATTCAGGTGGTCGTTATTGTCCTTACCTCGTTTGGAAGCAAACGCGTCAGCTTTGAGAAAACCGGTTTTTTCGTGCAAATGGGCTCGGCAATAATCCATCTCGGGTTCGTTATATTCTTGTTCGACTTTATGATTTTAGCCGATGACCCCAATCACCTGACTGTTTTCTGGATTGCCACCGCCTTCATCACCGTCGGGATGATTTTTTCCTTCTACAGCCGCGAAATCTCCAAGGCCCTCCAGCGCCGAAATCGCCAACAACTTGAGGAAATTTAAAGCTTAAAAGGCGCATGGGCTGTTTTACCCCACGCGCGCCCGGTTATGATGATTGTTAGAGAAATTTTAAGAAGTTCTGGAATTTAATTTTTTTGCTTGAGCTGTTTATTTCGGTTCCGATTTTGAGTAGAATACTCTTTATTATGAACGTTGCGATTCTTACTGGTGGTGGAGACTGCCCCGGCCTAAACGCGGTTATTAGGGCGGTAACCAGAAAGTCCACCGCTGACTACGGCTACAATGTTTTAGGAATAAGAAACGGCTGGCACGGTCTGATTGAGGGAGACCTCTTTCTTCTCAGCTTAAGAACGGTGAGCGGCATCTTGAGCCGGGGCGGAACCATCCTCGGAACGAGCCGGACAAATCCGTTTAAGGAAGAAAATGGAGTGGAACGAATTCTCGCCACCATTACCGAGCATAACGTTGACGCGGTCGTAGCTATCGGGGGAGAGGACACTTTAGGTGTTGCCAACCGCCTTTTTGAAGAAAAGAACATAAAAGTAGTGGGGGTTCCCAAAACTATCGATAATGATCTTTCCGGCACCGATTACACCTTCGGTTTTGATACCGCCGTTCAAATAGCCGCCGATGCCATCGATCGCCTTCACACCACGGCTGAATCGCACAATCGGGTAATGGTAATAGAAGTCATGGGAAGAACTACCGGCTGGATTGCGGTTATGGCCGGACTGGCCGGTGGCGCTGACACCATTTTAATCCCGGAATTTCCTTTAACCGTAGAAGAAGTATGCGACCTAGTAAAACAGCGGGTTAACCGAGGGAAAAATTTCTCTATTGTGGTCGTAAGTGAAGGGGCGGCGCTCGCCTGGCGGTCGGGGAAGAAAGAGACCGTCCTCGCCTCGGACAAAAAAGACGCCTTCGGGCACGTGCGTCTGGGTGGTGTCGGTGATACTTTGGGTAAAGCAATCGAGGGGTTAACCGGCATCGAGACGAGAGTCACCATCCTTGGCCACGTCCAACGGGGAGGCACGCCCACCGCTCACGACCGGGTGCTCGCTACTCGCTACGGCGTTAAAGCGGCCGAAATGGTCCACTCACAAGAATGGGGAAAAATGGCCGCTTTGCGAGGAAACAGTATCGAGGCCGTGCCCATTGCCGAGGCCGTCCGCGAAATTAAAAAAGTGCCCCGCGAGCTTTACGAAATAGCCCGCATCTTCTTCGGATAAGACGGCAACTACTTGGTAAGGAAAATTTCAAGAATTAGGCAAATCACCAAAACTTGGGAGCCGGGAAAAGCGATGTTAGTTACGATGAAAGAACAGCTAAAGGCGGCGGAAGACGAAAATTATGCCGTCGGTATGTTTAATGTGATGACCGTTGAGATGCTTCAAGCCGTAATTGGAGCGGCTGAAGAGACGCGCTCTCCGGTGATAGTCGGTACTTCCGAAGGCATGGCAAAATATATCGGCTATCAAAATATTGCCGCCATGACCGGCATCGCGGCTGAAGAAACCGATGTTCCCATATCTCTCCATCTGGACCATGGCTTAAGCCTTGATAACCTAAGAAAAGCGGTGGAGGCCGGATACACCTCGGTCATGATTGATGGCTCCAAGAAACCGTTCGCGGAAAACATCGAAATTACTCGAAAAACCGTGTCCCTGGCCGAGCCTCACGGGATAACCGTCGAAGCCGAGCTGGGAAGAATTTCTGGAACCGAGGATAATATATCCGTCACTGAGCGGGAAGAGTCTATGACCATCCCGGAGGAAGCCGGCCGATTCGCAAAAGAAACGTCCGTTGATTGCCTGGCGATATCCATTGGTAACGCACACGGCGTCTATAAGGGGAAACCGGAGTTAGATTTTGAGAGACTTCGAGCCATCAAAGACCAGGTTGATATCCCAGTTGTCCTCCACGGAGCCTCCGGCATCCCGGACGATGCAATCCGCAGAGCAATTTCCTTGGGAATAAGAAAGATTAATATCGCCACCGACCTCCAAGTCGCTTTCATCTCTAGAGTAAGACAAGTCTTAAGGGAAGACCAAAGGGTCTACGATCCAAGGAAGGTTTTTGGGCCCGCCAAAGAGGATATCAAAGCGGTGGTTAAGGATAAAATGGAGCTTTTTGGATCGGCTGGCAAAGCCTAACCGCGGGAGATTCCAATCTTTCGTATTAATATACCGGTGCCGCATCATCGCCGGGCATGGGGACGGTTTTAGAGAATTTATAGTCCCGGCCATCCCATTTGTAGATGTCAGCAAAGGTACCCGATGGACCATACATGGCGTAAATCTCCTTGATCCCGTCATTATTAGCGTCCTTAAGTTTTGCTCCTCTAAGGCCAAAAAAGTCACTAAAGTTGCCCCCAGAGGGTTTTAATATTCTATAAGTTGCGCCATTTCCGGTGACAATGTATAAAATTGAGGCGTTTCCCGCTTCTTGATAGGAAAGAATTTCATCAACCGAATCTTTGTTGATATCCTTTGCCTCCAATTTTACGCTTTTCTGGCCGAAAACTCTCTGTTCCAGAGAAGAGGCATACTTTGAGCCGTCCCAAACAAGAATTTTAATCTTAACCGACAGATACTGGCGGCCATGAAAATCTGGTTTACCAAACAGGAAAACTATCTCTTTAAGGCCGTCTTTGTTTAGATCTTTAAAGAGTTTTTCTAGAACCTCCTCGTCCGGGCGAATATATTTGGAAAGATCCACCCGCGCCGGATTAACTTTATTTTTGGAACCGGCCTCCTTTGGAGCTCTCACCTTTACCAGCTGCTTAACACACCCAACGGGCACCGAAATCAGAAGCGATAACATAATTAAATTGATACCTATTTTTACGATAAATTTTTTCATCTTAAAGTCTAGAACCACCACTGTTAACAGACTTTTTTAACCACTCAAAAATGTGGGCGCCGGTCTGGAGCTCAAATCTTCTCGGTGATTTTTCTAGAAACGTCTCCTTTATAAGACAATTTTATCTGTGGAGGGATTTTATAAAGAGAGTAAACCTGTAGAGTTCCATAAGTAGGTTGCCGGTCAGTTGGGTTCATTTCCGCAAATTTTAAACTTACAAATTTTAACAACTTAATGGTTCTGCTTGCCCGCATGTTATCGGACAGACGCCGTTAGACCGTGTTTAACAAATATACCATAATTTATCTTCGCCTTTCAATGCCTACCAGACAGAGGGGGGGACGTTGTTGCATTTGTTGCATTATAATCTTTTATTCTCCAAAGTTCCCAGTTAAACAGGCCAGTTCGAAAAGATAAACATCAATTTATCTCCTATCAAAGTCAAAGAAGTTGGGGAATCAGCCTGGGAAGGCTATCTTAAGCTGAGTGTAGAAATTGTCTGCTATCGAGGGTAAAGATTTTGCCTAACATCCTGAGGCAAGTTCTTAAATATTGGCAGGTTAATGATGGCAGACCAGGTGATTTCGAGGTATAAATTTTATGTCACCGCCGCCAGATTGCCCTTTA
>DATBWY010000108.1:0-3762 GCA_036514555.1 Candidatus Subteraquimicrobiales bacterium | reverse complement strand
AAATAAATCAGGACATACGTCTTAATTAAGAGCCATACAATCGGCGGAAGAAAAGGACCTTGCCACCCTCCCAAAAAAACCAAAGCACCGAAAAGCGAAAGAAAAAAGGTCATGGTGTACTCGGCCAGAAAAAAGATACCGAACTTGATTCCCGAATACTCCGTGAAATAGCCCGCTACCAACTCTGACTCGGCCTCGGGAATGTCAAAAGGAACCCTATTGGTCTCTGCTAAAACGGCTATGAGGTACAGTAAAAAACCAAATGGCTGCAAAAAGACAAACCAACTTGGCAAAAAACCCAATAATAATCCGTCCTGGGCTTTGACAATATCCACCAAACTCAAAGACCCTGAGAGCATTACAACCCCTAAGATAGACAAGAGCATGGGAACTTCGTAACTTATCTGCTGAGCGGCTCCTCTTAAACCTCCTATAAGAGAATATTTGCTGTTAGATGACCATCCGGCCACGATTATTCCCACCGGCATAACCGTTGCCAGCGCAAAAATATAAAAGAGCCCGATATCTAAATCCTGAGGCACCAAGTTTTCGCTTAAGGGAACAACCAGAAACAAGAGAAAAGCGGGCAGAAAGAAGATCAGGGGGGCCAGCCAAAATAGAATCCGGTCCGCTTTTCCCGGAACGACGTCCTCTTTCAAGAATAGTTTCAAAAAATCGGCCAGAGGCTGCAGAGTGCCATGCCACCCAACCCTCATTGGTCCAAGCCTCACTTGAAAATCGGCGGCGATCTTCATCTCCAGGTACGTCACCACAAGGAGATTAAGAAGAAGAAATACCAAAATACCGACACCAGCCAAAAATTTGAGAGCAATCCAGTCCAACATCAACGGTCCACCTCTCCGATAACCGGATCAAGGGCCCCGATGATCATCACCGCGTCCGCGATTAAATGATTTTTTGCTAGTTCGGGGAACGCTTGAACGTTTGTGAAGGAAGGAGCCCGGACCTTCAACCTATAAGGCCTTGCGGAACCATCGCTTACTACATAAACACCAAGTTCACCCCGGGGTGACTCCACCCGCGCATAGGCCTCCCCTTTAGGAGGCTTAATAACCTTCTTTGGCAAAGACGTCCTTATGGGACCGTCAGGGATTTTCTCGATGGCTTGTTTGATAATGCGTCCTGATTGGCGCATCTCTTCGATTCTCACTTTATAAGAGTCAAAACAGTCCCCCTGCTTACCAGTGGGAATCTCAAAATCGAACTTTGGGTAAACCGAGTAGGGTTCATCCCTTCTAAGATCCCATTTTAAACCGGTCCCCCTAAGATAAGGACCGGTCAGTCCCAAATTTATGGCTCTTTTGGGACTCACTTTACCGATGCCGATCGTTCTTACCTGAAAAATCTCGTTCTCTCCCAGCATCGCCTCGTATTCGTCAAGAAAAAAAGGGAGCTTATCGACAAAGTTTATTGTTTGCTCAAGAAATCCCGGAGGTAAATCTTCTCTTACCCCGCCAAAACGAAAATAATTGGGGTGAAGACGGATGCCGCAGACATCCTCTAAAAGATCCATTACCTTTTCCCGTTCTCTCCAGGCGTATAAAAAGGGTGTTACAGAACCAGCGTCCATCGCGAAGGCTCCATAAAACAAAAGGTGGCTGGCGATTCGCTTGAGTTCAACTAGAATAACCCGGATATGATCGGCCCGTTCCGGCACGTCCACTTGGAGCAGTTTTTCCACCGCTAGAGCATAGGCGAATTCAGAGTGATGGGCTGACAAATAATCCAGACGATCTACCAGCGGAAAAATCTGGGGATAAGTGCGAAACTCAGCCAGTCTCTCCACGGCCCGGTGAAGGTAACCCATCTTCACCTCGGCTCCTACAACCTCTTCCCCGTCGACCTCTAAAAAGAAATCGATTACCCCATGAGTAGATGGATGTTGAGGACCCATATTTAGAAGGATCGTTTCCTTTCTGAGCTTAGGTTTAGTCACTTTTCTCCTTTGGATATCCTTCCTTTAAAAGATAGGCCTCGTCGTTGACAAGCGGATGATCCTTCCGAAAAGGGTGCCCCGGAAAGTCCGCGGCCAAAAGAATTCGTTTTAAACCGGGGTGACCGGCGAATTTTACCCCGTATAGATCGTAAACTTCACGCTCATGGAAGTCAGCGGTTTCCCATAAATGAACAACCGAGGGCGCTTCGGGATTCTCTCGAGGAAGATTGGTCTTTAAAAACAAAGAGTGGTGGTGTTTGTAGGAATTGAGGACATAAATCAGTTCAAAGCGGTCTAGATGGTCTACTACCGTAACGAAACTCAGGTGGTCAAAGGAGAATTTATTGTTAGTTTTTAATTCTTTGGCCACTTCTAAAAGATGTTCTTTTTTAACAGTCAACACAGGGTGGCTCAAAGACCCTGTCGGATTAAAATCGGCTTCATTAAACCGGGACGCTATTGCTTCCATCAGTTCTTTTTGCATCAATCGCCACCTTTAACAACGGTCTCTTTTTTAATCTTTGCATGAACTTCCAGCATGCCCTGAAGAACCGCCTCGGGTCGAGGGTGACACCCGGGAATGTAAACATCCACTGGAATAACCTTGTCTACCCCCCGGACCACGTTAAAGGATTCCTGGAAAAGCCCTCCGGAAATCGCGCAGGCTCCCATGGCAATAACGTACTTTGGCTCCGCCATCTGATCATAAAGAGTCCGGATAACCGGCACCATTTTTTTAACAACAGGACCAGCGACAATCATTAAATCGGCTTGTCTTGGAGTGGCTCTGGCAATGGTCCCAAAGCGCGTGAAATCGTAGCGGGAATTCGCCGCCGCTATAAACTCAATGGCACAGCATTTGATGCCGTAAGCAAATATCCAAAGAGATGAACGCCGCGCCCAGTTAAACACAAAATCAACCGACCCGGTTAGCGGATTAGGTTTTTTGAAACGGCCCTCAAGTACCCCCATCCTTACTCCCTTAATAAGACCTCTTAACCCGTGAATCCCGTGTTTATCCGATAGTCAGCTCGTGATGGCGTTAGTAGATCCAGCGCAAGATCCCTTTTCGCCAGGGATAAACTAGACCTAAAAGCAGGATTACTATAAAAATAAGCATCTCTACCAGGCCAAAAACACCTAGTTGGCGGTAAAAAACAGCCCAGGGAAACAAAAACACCGTTTCAATGTCAAAAATGAGAAAAAGGAGGGCAAAAATGTAAAACCGGATGTGAACCCTTATCCAGGGTTCGCCAAAAACCTGCTCGCCGCACTCATAGGCTGAAGCTTTGACCTTAGAGGGCCTAAAAGGAGCCAAAAGCCTGGCGGCAAGGACAGTCACGGTGATAAAACCCACCCCTATTACAAAAAAGATAAGCATTGGGATTAACGCCTTCAGCATAAAATCACCTTCAATCTTACCTTAGGTGAGCCTAAGCTCTCTCTTTGGCAGAAAAAGTATAACAGTTACCTCTAATTTTAGCAAGAATCCTCCTCTTTTCTTCCGCTAATGACGGCGCTGGTGCGCCAGAATTTCTCGGTTTTAGAGTGATTAACCCCAAACCCGTGAAAACAGCTGCGCCCTTTGGCACCCCGGAAACAGCTAATTATTCCCTGATCATTACAGCAAAGGAAACTGAACACACGGCTCCCCTTTTGTCTTTTAGCCTTCTCCGATAGCGATGTATCCTTCCTTCAAAAGCCTTGAGTGCTTCATCTAAAGAGAGAGTCCCGGTTGTAAAAATGCTTTAAATAAAGTAATTTTTATTTATCACTTTTAAAGAGGCGGAGTCAAGAAGAAAAAC
>DATBWY010000107.1:0-3823 GCA_036514555.1 Candidatus Subteraquimicrobiales bacterium | reverse complement strand
AATAAGCAAAAAAATTGGGGCCATCTTAAGGCTCGACCATGTTCTGGAAATAGTCGTCGCCGATGTGAAAAAGATTTTGGAGGTCGACTTGTGTTTGGTTTATCTGCTTAAAGAGCATGTTCCTGAGACTAAAAGCGTGGTATCAACCGAACCAATAACAACTCTGTCTCAATATACACTGGGCAAGGAAGGAGGAGAGTGGGTAGTTGAGAATGCCAAAGTTCTTAATGTTTCCGAGATCAAAAAAGATTCAAGGTTTACGCACTTATTGGAAAAGATCGATTATGCCTCGGTGCTTGCTGTCCCCTTAATTGTGGGGGCCAAGGTGATTGGGGCTCTGATGTGCGCCAGTGAAACACAGCGAGATTTTAGCCGGGAAGATGTCAATTTCTTAAGCACATTAGGTTTTCAAGCCGCGATCGCGATCGAAAACGCGCGTTTGTACCAAGAGACCCAGGAGTTATCGGTAACCGATACTCTCACCGGACTATATAACATACGAAGATTTAACGAACAGATTGCCCAAGAAATTATGCGGGCGGAAAGATACGAGAGACCGGTATCTTTACTATTCATCGACGTTGATAAATTTAAGCAATACAATGATTCTAACGGTCATAAATTAGGTGATGTTGTCTTGTACAAAATAGCCGCCGTCCTAAAAAAATATTCACGAGTGGCCGATCAGGTATACCGCTATGGTGGAGAAGAATTTTGCGTGATTATTCCGGAAACTACAAAGAGATATGCTGTTACTATCGCCGGAAGACTTCGAGCCCTTATTGAGGAGACCCAATTCGATGGGGAGGAAAAACAGCCTACCGGCAAGATAACTGTTTCGATCGGAGTGGCTTCTTATCCTGGTGATGCCCAAGACGCAGAAACGCTGGTAGATAGGGCCGACAAAGCGATGTACGAAGCCAAACGAGCCGGCCGAAACAAAGTTTACTCTTTTAAACCCGTGAAAGTGTAGTTATATAGTTATGGCCAAACAAAATTTTTCTTTGTGCGGAAACATCGTCGCCTGACTCATCTGGTGGTTTTGGAGGATAAAAGATTAATGCAACAAATGCAACAACGTCCCCTATTGCTCGATTTTTAGGGTGCGGAGGCGGTTGATGGCGGCGGCGATCTCGTACTTGCGGGGAAGCGCTAGTTCCCCAGGGTGACCTCTAGTTGGTGAAAGAATCTCCAACCCATTCTCTTCAATCTCTCTTAGGACTTCCTTAATTACCTCTTTAAAGCTCCGTTTAGCATCGACAATTTTTTTATTTAGGGCGAAGAGAATAATGCTTCCGATGGCTTCGGTTTGATTAGGGTCTTGGAGCTGCTCAACCAGGCTCAAATCAATGGTGCTCCTCCCAAACTCTATGATTGAGACCCCTTTTCCTTTGACTTTTGGTTTTCCCCCACGTCGTGGTTCAAATGAGGCCGGTGCGGGAATCCTGGGGGTAACATTCCCAAAATTTTCCCCGCCCTCAAACATCCTTCTTGTAGTATGTTTTTTCACAATTTCCCGGGCCTCTGTGGTAACCTCTCTTGGGAGGTATTCGTCCATCATAATTACCCGGTTAGCGACGTCAAGATAGTCCCCGGAGCCTCCTAAAACAATAACGCTGGAAGTGCCAATCTCCTCATAAAGAAGCCTGGCTTTGTCAATAAAGGGGGTGATTGGTTCTTTTTCTTTGGCCACAAGCTCCTGCATCCTTTCGTCTCTTATCATAAAGTTGGTGGCGGAGGTGTCTTCGTCGATTAAGAGAAGGGAGGTTCCTACTTCAAGGGCTTCAATTATATTGGCCGCTTGAGACGTGGAGCCGCTCGCGTCTTCGGTGGAGAAGGCGGTGGTGTCCTTCATCCGGGGGAGGTTGGTAATAAAGGAGCTGATGTTTACCTTTTCCACTCTTCTGCCGTCTTCGGCCCGGATTTTTACGGCGTCTTCCCTCGTTACGACCAGCTCTCTACCATCGCCAGGAATGTGGTCATAAACTCCCTTTTCGATGGCTTTTAAGAGGGTCGTCTTCCCGTGATAACCGCCTCCGACAATCAGGGTAACTCCCTCTGGAATGCCCATTCCAGCTATTTTTTTTCGGTGAGGAAGCCGAACCTCTTCCCGGAGAGAGGGTGGGGAGGTAAAAACAACCGTTTTTTCCGGCGCCAAGGGCTTGTCGCTTATCCCTGATTCTCGAGGGAGGTGAGCGCCATCGGCCACGAAGGAGACTAGTTTCAGCGACTTTAATTGCTGCCGTAAGGCCTGCTGATCGTCTGCCAAATCTAGGTGTTTGTTCAGATCAAGAGGATCGTAACGGGAGTAAAAGAGCGAATCTAAAGCTATTTTGGGGATTTCTTCAAAAAACATCGCGTACGCGTCCATCGCGGAAATAGTTCTTCCGTAGGCCGGGAGACCCAAGCGCAACCGGGCCTCGAGGGCTCCTTCGTCAAATTTTACCGAGGTTCGCTCCAAGACTTCTTGGCCACAACTTTGAACTGAAATGAGGCCACTTTTGCCGGTGCCGCGGTGCCCCTTAGCGTGTTTAAAAATGGCTTTGGCCACCCCTCGAGTAACATAATCTTCTAAGGCAATCCGGCGAATTTTGGTGGCAAGGTGTTCTTTTGGAAAGCGAGCCATGTTTTGATTAACGACCATTCTTATCTTGGAGGGAATGGCAAAGGGGTCTCCTTGGGCGTGGTCGATAAAGAGGGTAAACTTGGGGAACTCATAAGAGCCCGTCAGGGTTTTATAGGCTTTGTAGCCCTTTCGGTCTATTTTTTTGAGGAGTTCTTTAAGCCTCTCCATTTCCTTACTCTAATACCCCTTATTCTATTTCTCTCCCGCGTGGCAAGGGGGAAAGTGTCTGCTCAAGATTTTACCTTATCTTTAAGAAAAATTTCTAATTTGGCCTTGACAATCCTTGGCGAAAAATATAATTGTTAACTTATATTTGAATAATGGTTGACAAAAATGATTAGGTATCAAAAAGCGCTCGCCAAAAGTCGAGGTGGCTTTTTAGGCGCTAGTTGTCTGGTTACCGGCAAAAGGGGGAAGATGGGTGAGGTCAGAAGACCGCTAAAGGATAATGAGTTCACCGGCGATTATGAAGAGTTACTTGGCCAGGTTGAGGGGATAGTCACAGAAGGAGACGGGATAAGCTTTAATCACGCTCTTTTTCTGACGGAGGCTCCCGACCCGCTTATTCCCAGGCTGACAGAAATTGCCAACAGTGTCCGGGGTCACTTTAGTCAGAAGAGGGTGGACTTGTGTTCTATCATAAACGCCCGCTCCGGACGCTGTTCCGAAGACTGCAAATTTTGCGCCCAGTCGGCTCGCTATTCTACCAATGCCCCCACTTACCCGATGAAATCGGTCTCGGAAATTGTTTCCGCGGCCAAGAGGGCCGAAGAAAATGGCGCTCATAGATTTTGTGTTGTAACGAGCGGTTCTGGTTTGAGTGACAAAGATTTTACCGTTGTCTTAGAGTCGATTGGAAAAATAAAATCGGGAACAAACCTTAAACGCTGCGCTTCTCTAGGATTATTAACGGCCGAACGGGCCGCTCTACTCAAAGAGGCGGGTCTTAAGCGTTTCCATCATAACCTGGAAACCGCGGAAAGCTTCTTCTCGCAAATTTGCACCACCCACCGGTATGAAAACCGGCTCCGAACATTAGGCTATTTAGAGGAGGCGGGTATCGAAAGGTGCGTGGGGGGCATCTTAAATCTGGGAGAAACTCCGTTACAAAGAGTAGAGCTTGCCTTTGAGCTAAAGGCCCTTGACCCCGTATCGGTGCCGCTGAACTTTCTTAACCCCCGGCCGGGCACTCCTCTG
>DATBWY010000106.1:0-6224 GCA_036514555.1 Candidatus Subteraquimicrobiales bacterium | reverse complement strand
AGATTGTCTCTGAAGATCTCAAGACTTCCAAGGAGCTTCTTAAAAATATTGGCAAGGCGAGTTTTAAAACTTCCAAGAGAGCTTTTTCCAAAATACTTTCACTAACTCACGAGAAAATAATCGAAGCCTACACCCTGATTAGTCGGGCAATAATTAGTAAGACGATATCCAAAAAGTAATCCTTTAAAGATTAATTCCCGTCTTTATCCACCAACTTTTTAATTGAATTACTGATTGCTTTAGTTTACAAGGTTGGGGAAGTTTATTCCGGTGTTTTTGGGAATTTTATCACCGACGCTCACATCCAGGCGGTTTCGGGGGATAAAAGATTATAATGCAACAAATGCAACAACGTCCCTACTATTTTGCTTAATTTTGCTTGAACCTTACACGCGCTTTGAAGATAATCTTTTTAAAGTGAAAAACTTTGTAAGTTGACAGAAGGATGAAGATGAAAGTTGTGACGGCAGAGGAAATGCGAAAAATTGAGGAGCAGGCGGTCAAAAAGGGCCTTTCCATCTCCAACCTGATGGAGCGGGCGGGAAAAGCGGTCGCCGAAGAAGCCCAAAAAATGCTTGCTCTCAAAGATAAAGGAAGACCGGTAGTTATTGTCACCGGTAAAGGCAATAATGGTGGAGACGGTTTTGTGGCCGCCCGGAACTTGGCTCGCAAAAAATTAAAAGTAACCCTTTTTTTGCTGGTGCCTCCGGAAGAGATCAAAGGCGAGGCTATGGCGGCTTTTAAAGATTTAAAAGATATTCCGGTCGAGAAGATAGTTTTATCTCCAAAGACGCTTACCAAGTTAGAAAGAGCGCTTCAAGAAAAACCCGTGGTAGTTGACGCCATTTTTGGTTTCGGATTTCGAGGCGAAATCAAAGGTTTGGCTTTTGACACCATCAATAGACTAAACGAGTACCCCGGCCCGAAGCTATCGGTGGATGTGCCATCAGGCGTGGAGGCAACCAGTGGCAGAGTGGGCCGCATCGGAGTTAAAGCCACCAGAACGATCACTTTTACCCGTCCAAAGCTGGGCTTAGTAGTTTATCCTGGATTATCGTACGCGGGAGAGATTTCTGTGGCTGATATCGGGATTCCTCACAACTTAGTGGAGCGGATTGGCCGGATTGAGCTGGTTGAAAGAGAGGAGATGGCGAGGATGCTTCCCAAGCGCCCGCCTGACGTCCACAAAAAATCGGTCGGCCAGGTGCTGGTAATCGCGGGCTCCCTGGGCATGACCGGGGCGGCCGCTCTCACCGCTGAAGGAGCTTTACGCTCAGGAGCGGGGCTGGTCGTCTTGGGTATCCCCGAAAGTTTAAATAAGATCCTGGAACAAAAGCTAACCGAGGTAATAACCGTTCCCTTGCCGGAAACAGAGAGCCAAACTTTGAGCGAAAAAGCTTACTCCAAGATTATGGACCTCGTTCCTAACTTTGATGTTTTAACCTTAGGACCGGGTCTTTCCCAAAACTTAGAAACCACCAAATTAATCAAAAAACTCGTAAAAAACGCGCTTTGTCCGCTGGTTTTAGACGCGGATGGACTAAACGCCTTCCGGGAAGACGCGGCGATATTAAAAGAGCGGAGCGCGCCCACTATAGTTACTCCTCACGCCGGTGAACTGGCCCGGATTCTAAAGGAAGATTCGGCTACCATCCAAGGTGATCGGGTAAAATACGCTTTAGAGGCGGCCAAAATACTTGAGGTTATAACGGTTCTTAAGGGAGCGCGAAGCGTTGTGAGCTCGCCCCAAGAGGCGACTATCAATACCACCGGGAATTCCGGGCTGGCCTCGGCCGGAACCGGTGATGTTTTAGCTGGTCTCATCAGTGGTTTTCTGGCGCAGGGAGCGCCTCCTTATGAAGCTGCCGTTCTAGGGACCTATCTTCACGGTCTGGCCGGAGATATTGCGGCCAAAGAGCTTACAGAGTACTGTTTAATCGCGTCTGATTTGTTCAAGTATTTACCTCAGGCGATTAAACAACTAAAAGTAATATGAAGAAGTGGAGATGGAAGGTGAAAACGTTTGTCGGGACTTTATAGGCGTCCGGTGTGGGCGGAGATTAATCTTCAAGCGATAGCCAAAAACATCCGGCTTTTTCGCAAAATAATCGGTCCCAAAACATTGCTCCTGGCGGTCGTAAAAGCAGACGGTTATGGCCATGGCGCCAAAATGGTTTCAAACGCAGCTTTAAAAAACGGCGCCGATCAACTGGGCGTGGCTTTGGTGGAAGAGGGCGCGGCCCTTCGTGAAGCCGGTATTACAGCGCCTATCCAAATTCTTGGAGAAATTCCTGATAGCGCCGCTTCACTTGTAATTAACCATAATTTGATTCCCACCGTATGCTCCTTAAGAGCGGCAGAATCACTTTCAAAAGCGGCTTCTCAGACAGGCGTTGTGGTCAGAGCCCAGATAAAGGTGGATACCGGCATGAATCGCCTAGGTTTTTTTCCCGAGGAAGTTTTGCCATTTTTGAAGCGAGTCCGAGAACTACCAAATTTGGAGATAGAAGGCATATTTACTCACTTCGCCATGGCTGACAGACCCGAATCTTTATACACCGTCAAGCAGTTTAACAAATTTAAAGATTTATTTTCTTCCTTGCCGGATAGAAGCTTGTTAAAACACGCCGCAAATAGCGCCGCTACCATCCTTTTTCCCGAGACCCATCTCGATATGGTTCGGATTGGGATCTCCCTCTACGGACTTCACGCTTCTTCGGCCACTAAAACAAAAGCCACGCTTTTTCCGGCGCTACAGCTTAAAACAAAGATTTCTTCGGTCAAGAAACTCGGAACCGGAGAGGGCGTAAGCTACGGACTCACCTATAAGGCCTCGCGGCCTACTAAAATTGCTCTTTTGCCCCTGGGATACGGCGACGGGTACACCCGTCTGTTATCCAATAAAAGCCAAGTCCTCATTCGGGGACGAAGGTTCCCGGTGGCCGGGACTATTTGTATGGACCAGCTGATGGTCGACGTCGGTCAGAGTGACATAAAACCGGGCGAGGAAGCGGTCCTAATTGGTAAGCAAGGTAACCAAGAGATTACCGTGGACGAAATAGCAGGTATTTTAGGAACGATTAATTATGAGGTTGTTTGCATGATAAACAAAAGAGTGCCCCGGATTTATATAAGCTAACCCTTGTCTTGCGCTTAAGAGAACTGGTGAGCGAAGAACTTTATTATCTGCCATAATAAAAATATAGTAGTTTGGCAAATTTTATAAATCCTTGAAATATAAGGAAATTCCTTTTACCAAATTGTCACCCTGGACTTGTTTCAGGGTCTTATAAGTCCTTCATTTATAAGCTTTGAGATGCCGAAACAACCCTGAAATAAATTCAGGACAGGGTTCGGCATGACAGTTTCGAACATAAATTTGCCAAAGTAAAGTAAAAATAGAGAAAATTAGACGGGTAAAAACAAGAAATGAGTTACGATGAGCTTCCGCGGTTTAAAAGAGGTTAATTTTGTATAGGAACGTCCTTTGGCTGATTTCTTTCCTCCTTGTATTATTGGCGACGGCAGTAGCGGTTCTTTTGGCCGTAAGTTTAGTAGCACCAGAAAACGGGGAACATAATTCTGAAAAAAAATCACCGAAAGAGAAATCTCTGGTGGGAAAGGCAAAAGAGGGTTCACTAGAGCTCAGCCTAAGTCTTCCCAAGAGAAAATATAAGCTTGACGAAGAGCTCTCGATTCAATTAACCCTCACAAACAAAGGAAAAACCCAAAAAACACTAAGCTTCAGCGATGCCCAGAGGTTTGATTTTTGGGTGGATGACCCGGATTTTTTTGGAGATCGACCTCTTAGAGTATGGCGTTGGTCATTGGGTATGGTTTTTGGCCAAGTTACCGGCCAGAAGGTCCTAAAACCGGGCCAAAAAATTACTTATAAAGCTTCGTGGGACCAGAAGTGGCAAGGACTTCCTCCCGGTAAATATCCCCATAATCCTCCCTTTCCCGGGAGATATATTCTTTTTGGCATTATTGGGAAGGAATCTCAGGTTCACGCCGGCCCCGCGAAGGTAACCTTTGAGATAGAAAAAAAGTAGCCCAGATAGTCAATTTGGGAGCTAATCTGAAAATTCTTGTACACGGCCGCCCTGGCGTTGGAAAAACCACCCTTATTAAAAAAATTCTCGGCCGCCTTAAAGACAAAGCCGAAGGTTTTTATACCGAAGAGATAAAAGAAGTCGGTAAACGCTTAGGTTTTAGAATAAAAACTTTGGACGGGAAACAGGCGATTTTGGCTCACATCAATTTTAAAAGCCCTAATCAGGTGGGAAAATACGGAGTAAACCTCGAGGAATTCGAAAGGGTGGCTCTACCTCCTTTAGAAAAGGCTTTGACCGAAGGAAATATGGTGGTTATTGATGAGATTGGAAAGATGGAACTTTTTTCAGGGCGATTCCAAAATCTTGTAAAGAAAATTCTGGATTCTTCCGCCCCAGTGTTGGCAACCGTCGGTAAAAGCGCGCACCCCTTTATTAGTAAGGTCTTAAAGCGAAGTGATATTTATAGAGTGGAAATTACCCCGGCCAACCGCGATGATTTAGTCTCAAAATTAACCAGACTTATTGAAACTAAAACGGACTATTAACCAATGTCTCTTCAAGTGAGTCCCGAAAATTGGTTAAAGGAAGATCCGCTATTTGAGAAAGTCTTTCGGTTTTTTCAAAGTAAGCCGGGCGAGGTTTACTTGGTGGGAGGATATTTAAGAGACAAAATTCTCGGCCGGAAAAGCAAAGATATTGATTTGATCTTAAAGGACGATATCTCTAAGTTAGGACCAATTTTAGCTAAGAGTCTTAAGGGCAGTTTTTTCTTTCTCGACGAGACTCGGGGAATTGCCCGAATAATCGCTAAAACGAAAAACTCAAGAAGCATTGATTTCACTCCTTTAAAACAGGGTTTGAAAGAGGATCTTAAAGGCAGAGACTTCACCATCGATGCTTTGGCTTTAAACTTAAATCTTCTGGGCCGAAAAACTCTGTCCTTTCCCGAGGAGCTCATCGACTATTCCCACGGTTTTTCTGATCTCAAGGAAAGAAAGATTCGGGTGGTTTCACCTCAAGCATTTGGGGATGATCCTTTAAGACTCCTAAGAGCGGTAAGAATCGGAGCCGAACTGGGTTTTGAAATCGAAAAAAACACGGCTGATTTACTTAAGCGTCACGCTCCCCTTCTTGTTCAGGTTGCTCCGGAAAGAGTTCAAGAAGAGCTTTTCCTGATTTTATCTGTTCCTAAGTCCTCGGAGGCGTTTAAACAAACTGATTCCTTAGGTTTATCCCGAGTTGTTCTGCCTGAGCTCGAAAGATGCAAGGGGGTTATACAGGACCGCTTCCATCACTTAGATGTTTGGGGCCACAGTCTCTTAACCCTAGCAGAACTTGAAAGAGTTAACGCGGACATTCCCTCTTTTTTCTTGCGTTTTGAGGATAAGATTAAAGACCATTTAAAGAAAGAGGTTCAAGGGAGACCCCGGATGAGTTTGCTTAAGTTGGGAGCGCTCTTTCACGACTTAGGGAAAGCGCAAACGAGAACGGTAGAAGCGGGAAGGATTCGCTTCCTTGGACATCCGGAGACCGGGGCAAAGCTTGCCAAGGACGTTTTAACCAGGTTAAAAACAGGAAAAAGAGCTGTCCAAGTGACTTGCCGTCTGGTGAAAGAACACTTAAGACCCGGCTTCCTGAGCGATCAAGAGGTCACTTCTAGAGCAATTCATCGCTTTTTAAGAGATTGCGGCGAGGAATCCCTCGGAGTTATCTTGCTTTCCCTGGCGGACCGTCTGGCCTCGAGGGGTCCTGCGTCAACAGCCAAGCAACTTAAAAAACACCTTTCCTTCCTTAACGACCTGGTGGGCGTGATCTTCGCTCCAAAAAGGCGGAAACCCACTCCCATTTTGAACGGCAAAGATCTGATGGAAAAGTTCGGTCTCGAGCCCGGCCCTCTAATTGGCCAGCTACTGAAGGCGGTTGAGGAAGCCCAATTCGAGGGCGTAATAAGTCGAAGAGAAGAAGCATTGATTTTCGTTAAGCAAATTTTGGAGAAAGGATTCGATTGAAATGGAACACCCAAAGTTGTATCGAGATGACGAAAAGAGCCGGAATATGCTATTATTTAGTTACTTAAGACTCCAAACAGTCAAATTTTCACTTTTTTTCTTGCATTCTCGAAAGATTTAAGTCTAAAATAACATCGGTTAATTTTTATGTTTAGGGTTG
>DATBWY010000105.1:0-4389 GCA_036514555.1 Candidatus Subteraquimicrobiales bacterium | reverse complement strand
CTCTTCACCCCTCACCCTGGTCTCTTGTCCTTCGTCTCTCGTCTTTCGTCTTTCGCCCTTCGTCCTCGCTATATCTCCATCAACTCTTTCGGTGATTTTGTCAAAATCTCCGGTCCTTTTTCCCTCAAGACCACCACGTCTTCGATTCTAACCCCGCCAAAGCCCTCAAAATAAAGTCCCGGCTCAATGGTGAAAACCATGCCCTCGCCCAGATTTTCGCCGCCTTTTGGCCCCAGAATGGGGATCTCGTGCACTTCGAGGCCGACTCCGTGTCCTAAATTGTGACCAAATTCTTCAGCGAAGCCCTCCCGGGCCAAATAATCTCTTGCCGCTTGATCAACTTTTTGTCCCGAAATGTTCGCCCTGGTTTCCGCGAGGGCTCTTTTTTGCGCCTCCAAAACAAGATTATAGACTTTTTTTTGCCTTTGATTTGCCTTTCCTAAAACAACTGTCCGGGTCATATCGGAATTGTACCCGAGATAAGTCGCCCCAAAATCGAGTTTTACCAGCTCGCCTAATTTTAGCCTCTTTTCGGTGGTTTTGGCGTGGGGCATCGCCGAGTGCTCCCCCGAGGCAACAATCACGTCAAAGCTCGCTTTTTCGGCCCCTCGCTTCCGCATAACAAACTCGAGTTCCATAGCAATTTCTCTTTCGCTCAAACCCGGCCTTATAACGGACAAAATGTGAGAAAACGCCTGGTCTCCTATGTTTGCCGCGGTCGCGATCTTCTCAATTTCTTCCTCATCCTTGATCATCCTTAATTTCTCAACTAAGTCTGATTTTGGTACCAACTCGATTTCGGGTAAAATTTTAGCCCACTTTTGATAGCTCCCAAAAGGAAGAAAATCAGCCTCGAAACTCACTTTCTTCTGCTTCAACTCGAAAAACACGGTCGGTAACTCTGGTGGTTCGCCTTGCTTTAAAATTTCGATCTCAAAGTCAGCTGTCTCGCCCAAGTGCTCTTTGACTTCGTCTCGAGCCTGAATCTTGTAGCGAAAATCTGTCAAAAGAACGGTTTTTGCCCGAGACACCAGTAGGGTTCCGTTCGATCCCGTAAAACCGCACAGGTAGCGGATGTTTTCCGGTTTGCCAATAAGGAATCCGTCAACACCCTGCTCATCAAATTTTTCTCTCAAAACAGCTAAACGTCCACTTCTCATGGTCTTAAAAAAATATCGATTTTGCTCGGAAAAAAATAACGCTTACTATTATACTATTGTTCAGGAAGAAATTATTATTGAATAAGGAGAAGCTAAATTCGTGGAAGCCTACCTCTTAGACTCGGTAATTCTAATTTGGTGGATCCGCAAATTGCACTCGGCTCCCGATATAGTCGAGGAACTAGCCAAGGAAAGACCGCTTTACATTAGCTCCCTTTCAATTCTCGAAGTGTTAAGATCGCTGGAGAAAACGGAAGAAAAAAGGGCTCAGGAAATCTTAAATCGCGTTAAATCCATTCCGGTTGATCAAGAAATTGCCGAGTGGGCCGTGAACTATCTTAGGGCCTGTACAAAAGAGGGATACAGAGTAGACTATATCAGCGCCTGCATTGGGGCCACGGCCGTGGTTAAGGATTTGGTGATTGTCACTTATAACATGATGCACTATCCGCTGCTTGAAGCAAAGTTTTATCCTTTAGCGGGCTTTCTCATGAAATAGCCGATTTTTAAAAAAATGACCTGGGAATTTCGAAAAATGAGCCCTGACCTAATTGAAAATTTTAAAATCGAATACAACACCTGTCTTGATCTCCTGAGTCTGGCGAATAGTCTTCCGGCCGACCACTATGCGACAGATTCCCTGTATGAGCGCCTGTTACTGGGTTTTTTCGCCAAGGACCTAAACACTTATCAGTCGATTTTGAGCTTATGCGAAAACGGTTTTGGAGAGAGCGCTTTGATTCTCTGCCGGGTACTCCTGGAAGATGTTATTAACCTCGAATACATAGGCCTCAAACCCGAAGAGAGAAGCACCTTGTTCGTGGAATATCAGTTTGTTGAAAAAAAACGGGTGATTGACACTCTAAGGGCTCTCAATCAACCCATTAATAACCTAGTTAAGACGGCCAAAGAAACGTGGTGGCAAGACTACGAACGGGTCAAAGAAAACTATCCCGACGAAACCAAGTGGGCCTATAAAACTGTTGAGGGAAAAAGAGAGGGTTTGAGCCTTTGGGAGATGGCCAAGAAAGTGGGAGCTACCGATCCTTACCGGTTAGTTTACCCTTATGCCTCTAGGTTAATTCATGGAACCGCCGCCGGCCTTGACCTATTTCTGGCCCAGACCGAACCCAACCAAATTTCTTTAAAATTGGCGCCAAGCCCGGAAAAGATCGATCTCGTCTTGCCGATGGCCTTCTATCTTTTCCTGGTGGTTACCACCAAGTTTACGGAAAAGTTCGTCCCGTCCCGCACCTCTCAAGTCAAAAATTTACAACAAAAAGGTCAGACAATCTTTGAGCAAAAATCAGATAAAGGATAGTTGGGGCCGTTCCTCAGAATGTGCGCGGGTTCGGACGACGACAAAAAACGCCGAGAGCAAACGCAGTCATCTTCAAAAATTTTGCCAAACTGCATTTACACTCGACGCTTAATTTCTCGAAACAGCGAGCAAACCATCAGGTTTTCTTAGCTCTCCCCGACTGACGCTGCCTCGATGTTTCTTATCACCACTTCAAAGGTTTTATTGAGCTCAGGCGTTGGGCTAAACTCTACTATCTCCGTGTCGGCGAAGATCTCTGGCGTGTGGCCAGGCCTTGCATAATAGGCCTCACCTGCCGTTATAACATCATCCCCGTCCTTATAGTGATAGATGAGCTTTCCCTTGAGAACTACGCCCCAGTGTGGGCACTGGCAACGATCATCCGGCAAACCTTTGAATAAAGGTGCCATATCTGAGTGGCCCGTATAGGTCTCAAACCCGATAGTATATCCCTCGAGCTCTTCGTAACGGCCCTCGAAGCCTTCAGCAGACTCTACTCTAGAAGCTCTGTCCTTAGAAATCTTTGGCATCTGATTCGCCCCCTCTCTATAATAAGATAACTTACAGTATCCTACTTTTATTGTATCACTCAGAACCAAATTTGAAACTTCTCGCGTTTGCCCCGGCAAGTTGAGTTTTTGAATCAACGAAATAGTCGATAAAGTAGTTTTTACATCGTGTGGCCAGGTTGAACTCCAGGCTCGTTTGTCAAAAATCACTATGGATTTGGCAAGGTCAGTGTCTTAGAATAAAAGTGCACATTAGGCCTGCAGTTTGCCCTACCGGTGGAAGACCAGTTAACGCCGGGAAAAAGGTGGAATCAGTTGGCTGATTTTCAAAAAATCAAGGTAACCAAAAATGGACCCTACCGCGTCTCTGGCAGCGTACCGCTGGCGGAGCAGATAATTCTCGTTGACGCTGACAGGGAAAGTCATGACTGGCGTGAAGGTCAGAAATACCCGAGACACGAAAATTACAGGTTATGCCGCTGTGGACACTCGGTAGATAAGCCGTTTTGCGACGACACGCACCTAGACATTGATTTTGACGGGACGGAGACTGCCGGCCACAAATCGTATCTGGAACAAGCACGGGAGATTACTGGCCCTGACCTCATATTAACCGATAATAGGAGGCTTTGTGCGTCCGCCCGTTTCTGTGACCGCGCCGGTGGGATCTGGAAGTTGACTAGGGAATCTGACGAGCCTCGAGCCCGGCAAACAGCCATTGAAGAGGCAGGTGATTGTCCCTCGGGACGGCTTGTGGTTTGGGAGCAGAACAAGGAAGCCGTTGAGCCTGATTTTGAACCTTCAATCGGGCTGGTTCTCGATGCTCAGAAAAACGCCGGGCCACTTTGGATACGCAGCAGCATCCCGGTTGAATCGGCTCATGGTGTCTTCTATGAAATTCGTAATCGGGTTACACTGTGTCGCTGCGGCAAAAGCTTAAACAAACCGTTCTGCGACGGTAGACACCTTGCAAAATAGTCGGGTACCATACATAACCGATCCCTTGCTTAATACCCTTGAGTTTAATTATGACCCGGTAGGAAACCTAAAAGCTTGTTTGGTTACCGTTACCGTCGTAGGTGAAATCGACTTGATGCCGGCCAGTGTAAAAATAAGTATTTATACGTAGCTTTTATTTCTGCACATCGATGTAAGTCAGATTGATATTTGCCCGCGCGCGTTATTTTCGACACTCTATCATCTCAGCCAGATTTTATTATCCCAAATAGCATTAATAATCCGAATAAAGTAAGGACTATGCCACAGACATAAAAAGCGATCTGTAGGCCTAGTTTACTAATGGGATAACTAAATACCTTTTGCCATCGATATATACTAAATTCGGCTAAACGGTTAGCGAGAAGCAGCCAGAATAATCCAAAGAGAGTAAAAAAGATCG
>DATBWY010000104.1:0-3585 GCA_036514555.1 Candidatus Subteraquimicrobiales bacterium | reverse complement strand
CAAAAGCTCTAAACCCTCTTTATAATCGCGCTCTAAGAGAAGGGCCACTGACTCAAAACCATCGGAGGCTTCAATTTCTTTGGCGAGAGGCTGAATTTTTTCTAATATCGGTTTATACTGCTCAAGGAGTATTAGTTCCACCTCTAAACTACTTTTTTGTTGAGCAAGTTTAGCGGTGCGGGCCTCCAACTTGTCAATGGCCGAACTTAACTTTTGGGTTAACTCTTCTTCGCTTCCAGCCCAGATGGGCGCAGAGCGCCCCTTTTCGGAAGAAGTTTTCTGAAGTGAGGGACCAAGCTCGGAAAGAATCCCGCTTACCCTGGTTAGAAGAAGCTCTAAGCGCTGCTTCTCCTCTTCTTGCGCAGGCTCAAGTTTCATTCGATGAATAAACTCACTTTTAAGCAGCTCTTTGGAGAGACTTTCGACGTGGAGGATTCCTAAGCGGTGAAGAAGAGCCAAAGTGTCAAAAAGAAGTCCCTTCGGTCCAATGATTTCGACCTTCGTCATCGAGACCTGCATTTCGCCCACCTCCCTCGGAGGCTTAAAGGCCTGCTATATAAGAGGTTCTAGATGAACCTCTATCAATTCTAAGGACTCTTTAGGGCTCTTTTTAGATTTTTCAGGATATGTTAAGAAACTTTACTGGAACTTTTAACAGATACTCAAGGAATTATTTTCCGCCATAGAAAAGAAACGGCCTCTTCTAAATTGCGCGCTCCTTTTTCTTCAATGGATTTGATGTCGGGGAGAATAGACTGTTTTATCTTTTCGGCGTCTTTTTTGACTTTCACAAGTTCTTGCTGGTAAAACTCTTTAGCATCGGCCAAGCCTTCCTCGTTTGCTTTTTCTTTCAGCGCCAGGGCCTTTCTTCTGGCTTCCGCTAATATTTGCTCGGCATGCTTCTTGGCCTCTAAAACTTTCCCCTGTATCTCAAGTTCTTTTTCCTCAACCAGGGAAAGACGCGAACCTTCCTCTATCACTTCTCGGTGAAGCTTAAATTTCTTAATTTTTTCTTCATTAATCTTAGTGCCACTAGGTTTGGCCAAAGCCACCCCGCTCCCCCCTTTAAAAGCCTCGTTACCCATATTATAGCACTTTTTACTTTTCCAAGTATCAGAAAAAAATTTCGTCCGCCTGCTGTTGGTATTCACTCTGGGGTCACGGCAGGCCATTAAAATTACTAGATCGGCCAGTAAACCTTACAAAATCTAATTGTTAGCTTGACTACCCCCTTGCATAGGACAAAAAGATAAGACACTCTCACCTTCAAAGGAGCCGTTGTTTGCCTGGGGGCGGTCCGGATGTCTTCTAAGACCAGTGACAGGATGGAGTTTAAGGGGTTAGATGAGAAAATGAGGTTAACTCAGAGATTCATTTTTGTTCTAGAAATCTTAGGATTGCACATCTGCGGAAGAAGAATATGACAACTGTCTTACCCGTTTAAGATTCATCTTACGACGAACATTTTTAAGATGCGTCTTAACCGTTTCAACACTTATGTACAGGTATTCAGCAATTTCTTGGTTGGTTTTGCCGGCCCGTACTTGCTCAACAATCTCCTTCTCTCTCTCCGAGAGCTGAGCCGTGTCATCAGAATCTCTAGCCTCCACTAAGGAGACAATCTTATTCAACCATTTTTTTAAGAAGGAGCCTGGGAAATAAACCTCCTCCTCCTGGATTAGTTTCAGGGCTCGAGGTAAGTGGTTAATGTCTGTTTTTAAAACGCAGCCGTCAATGGAACACTTTAAAGCGGCTAGTTCCGTCTCCTCGTCCTCTTCAGAGAGGAGCCACATCACCTTGGTATCGGGACAAACTTCCTTAATGTCGCCGGAAAACTCGGCCAAATCGTGACCGCCATTTAAATTGGCATCCAGAAGAACGATATTGGGCGCAAACTTCTTGATCTTATCCAAAGCGTCCCAAACATCAGAGGTATCAACGATAACCTCGAATCCGGTCTTAAGAAGAGTCTTTAAGCCCAATAATTCTAAGGGATTACGGCCAATTACTATTACCTTATCCATCTTGTGCACCTCATACATTCCAAGTATCGGTATTATGAGTGCCCTACTTTAGCTCAGTCAACCTTTGATGCGCTAATCAAGTAGCCTCTGATTTTTGTTTGTGCTCACTCGCAGACGAATCCTCACGTCTACTTTCCCATTAGGTAGCGACGCCAATCGATTTTAAACTAATACAACTTTTTATTTGCCGGTGATTTTTTCCGAGATAGATGTCAGATGTTTTGGTGGAAGCTGTATTGAAATTAGTGGTACATTTAGTGGGGGGCTAAAAACAAATGCAGTTGCTGCGAACAAAACTCCGAATTTTTCTCAAACTTATTTTTCCAAGCTTATAGGCCTCGCTTTCTTGCCTCAATCAAGCTACATACTAGACCAAAAAAATTATCCCGTCAACACTTTTCGCTTATCTGTGTTCTCTTAAAGAAATAACTAAAACGGACTTTTACTGCCCAATACAGTGCTCTAAGGCTCCTTCTAATTATGGATAGACCGCGTTTTCTCCTTTTTTTCGTACAGGGTCGCATTTTCAATAGCAATAGCGGCATTTTGGGCAAAAATTTGAAGTGCCGCCAAATTATCTTCAGTAATCGGCTTCTTGCTTTTAAAGTTATCGACCACGATAGCTCCAAAAACCTTGAACTTGGGGCAGTCAAGAGCCTCGGCTTTTTTCCGTTCAGTTGGCGCGTCCGGGTTGGCTCCAAGGGCCAAAACCTCCGAATGCTCAGGATCAGGCCTATAAAGGGGACAAATGGAATTATTACAATTTGTCATTTTGGCACAAGAACCCTGGTCCAGACGCGAGACAATAGGCACAACCGCCAGCCGCGACGGCCAGGTGGGCCGGAGTTCCTTCAACTTACTCACTATTCTTAAGTTATCAAAAAGACTTTTTACGATAAAGGGCTTTGCCTGCCAAATGCTCTCAAACAGCATACCCTTGCCCTCAAGAAGGGGAATCTTGGTCTTCTGGGTGAGCTCTGGGGAGAGACCGCTAGCGTATTTTCCCTCGATCGTTTTTCTCTCCCGGTTGATGAGAAAAATCGCCGCTCGATCATAACCTACCCCGTTAGTCAAACCTTCGGAAATATTTCTTAGCACGGTGTCCAGACGAAGGTTGGAAAGCAAGGAGGCCGAAGTCTTCTGGATTGTCACCAGTTCCCGCCGGGCTTCCGATTCTTTTTCGTACAACTCCTTGTTCTTCACGGTTAAAGCTTTTTCCGCCTTCAAAACATTTCCTAAAATTGAAGCCAGGCTGCCGCTCCAGAAGGCGACAATCCAGAGCGAAGAAATTAGAATCAAGATATGGATTGTGTGGTGGGGCATTTCATGAGCTGCACCTGGCCTAAAAAAATAGTCCAGCGCCAGAACACCCAATAATAAAGTGGTGATTAAAAGGCTTTCTATAATGACCCGCCGGCGATCAAAAATTAAAGCGGACCCGGCCACGATCAAAAAATAATAGAAGAAAAAAAGACTTGAATGACCTTCGGTAAGCACCATTAAAACCGCTATGGCAAAGATATCGAGGTAGCTCTCTAAAATAAGCTTTCGGCGCCCCATA
>DATBWY010000103.1:0-2755 GCA_036514555.1 Candidatus Subteraquimicrobiales bacterium | reverse complement strand
TTTCTATCATGTGGCCGGAGTTTATACAGGAAGCGCACTCAAGATTTACATCAACGGTACCGAGAAGGCAAGCACACCGTTTGGAGGCGCTATCTTTCAGAACAACGAGCCTATCCAAATTGGGGGCTATAATTATCCGGGGCAGACTCACATTGCAGGCCAAATAAAGGGATCCATAGACGAAGTGGAAATTTTCGACCACGCTCTTAGCGAAACAAAGATTGATGAAATCGTTGATGCCGGAATCGCCGGCAAGTGTAAACCTTCGGCTGGTGCAAATACCAGTCAGATTGGATTATACGGACTCTTAGCAATGCTTGTCGGGTTCTTGATGGTTGGCGGCTCCTTAAGAACTTTCAAAAGGAACAAATTCCGACTTTTCTAATTTTAATTTAATTTATGGCTTCTCAAGAAGAGGGGAAAAAACCGAATAAGAGTTTTTTAAGATTTGTGCTCTCATTGGTTGTTTATGCGGTGGGAGCGATTTTACTTATGGGCGGGCTTTTAGTCTTAATTTGGCTTGGCCGGCCTTATTTTGCCCTTTATCTCTCGCCCCAAAAGAAGGTGTTGGAAGAAAAGGTTAGACTAGATAAAGTTAAAGGAGATCGCCTAATTATTCCCTCAATTTTAGTGGATGCCGAGATTGTGGAGGGCGCAACTAAAGTAAATCTTCGCCGAGGAGTCGCCCACGTCTCAGGGAGCACTTATCCTGGAGCAAAGGGAAACGCGATTGTTGAGGGACACAATTACGTTCAGTTCGGAGGAGACCAGGCTTTTTTTAGCCTTCTACATAAGATCAAAGAGGGGGCCCCGATCCACGTCTATTTTGAGGGGAAAAAGTACCATTACCGGGTGGCCGGAAAGAAGATTCTTAAAGTAAGCAACCCTAATCTTTATCAAATTACTACCTCAGAGCGGCTTACCTTGATAACGTGCGCTTCGGACTTCTCGTCACTTTCAATGATTTCTCCGACTGAGAGAATCGTAGTCACCGCTAAATCGTCCCGGTGAATCCCCCGCTTTAAAAAAATCAGGAACTTTCGGTCATCGCTTTCGGTTTGACTCGTTCCACCTGAAAAACTCTCCTCTCCATACTTTCTCAAAGGAGCTTTCATTTTTTAAAAGAAGTATTAAACAAAGAACGTTTGGTCTCAAGACCACTGACTAAACGGAACAAAATCGAGCTCAAGTGATTTTGAGAAAGCCATTAATGAAAACAAAAGACGCATGAGAGCGGGTGAAAATCCTTGATTTCCTTGACTAAGCCCGATATCAACTTTGTTCAAGAGGTAGAGACTTTAAGCGGACAGAAGGTAGCCCACTGCTACCAGTGCGGGAAGTGCACGGCTGGTTGTCCCTTCGCTTTTCTGATGGAAGACGCGCCCCATAAAATTATTCACCTTGTTCAGTTGGGATTACAGAAACCGGTGCTTTCATCTCCGGCTATTTGGTTTTGCGCTTCTTGCGAGACTTGCACTACCCGTTGCCCCAAGCAGGTAGATGTGGCGAAGTTAATGGACACTCTGCGGGAACTGTCGCACAAAGCCAAAATAATTGGGGAAAAATCTGATGTCCGCCTGTTTACCGAGATTTTCCTAAATTCCGTTAAGACTAAAGGGCGGGCTCATGGTGTGGGAATAATGGCCCGCTATAACTTTGAAAGTGGGCACCTGTTTAAAGATGCCAACAAATTAATGCCCATGGTTCGCCAAGGACGAGTTAGTTTGAGACAGAAAAAGATTAGTGGCATCCAAAATGTTCGAAGTATTTTTGCCAAAGCAAAGAATCTTAAGTCTTTCTAAACTAGGGCTCCAAACGGCCGGAAAGAGAGGAAATGTCTAAATTCGCTTATTATCCGGGTTGTACTCTAGAGCAGCTAGCTCAGGAATATGATGAGTCCGCAAGACTGGTCGGAAAGTTTCTTGGTCTTGAATTTACCGAGCTTCCTGATTGGTCCTGTTGCGGAGCAACTCCAAGCCATCACAAAAATTACCTTCTTTCTCTCGCTTTGGCCGCCAGAAATTTGATCTTAACCGAGGAACAGGGTTTAGATTTAGTCGCACCCTGTCCGGCTTGTTCGAACCGGTTTAAGACGGCTCACCACGACTTGATTAGTGATTTTGATTTACTAAAGAAATTACGACAGAAATTTGATCTAAATTATCGCGGCGAGATTGGGATTTTCTCTCTCCTCGAGGTAATTTCAAATCTCCCTTTCGATCTTATTAGGGAGAAAATCGTGCGCCCCCTGGACAGACTCAGAGTAGTTCCTTATTATGGCTGTTTTTTGGTGCGTCCGCCTGAAGTAACCCAGTTTGACGATCCGGAAAATCCGACCTCTTTAGACAATCTAATGGAGTTAATAGGGGCCCAGGTAGTGCCCTGGGAATACAAAACGGAGTGTTGCGGCGGAGTTTTGGGCATCACCAATAACCAGGTAATATCAAAACTAAGTGGGGATATTTTGGAAACGGCTCAAAAAGCAGGGGCTCAGGCGATTGTGGTCGCTTGCCCCTTGTGCCATCAAAACCTAGATCTTAAACAGGATGTTGCTAGATCAGGGCGAAGCTTAAAACCAATGCCCGTTTTTTACTTCACTCAACTGATGGGCCTGGCCTTTGGCGTAAACCCGAAAGATTTGGGAATTTCTAAGCATACGGTTAATCCCATGAGGCTTACGAATTCTTTGATTGGAGTAAGATCATGAGGATTGGGCTTTTTGTTTGCCATTGCGGAAACAATATCGCCTCAACCG
>DATBWY010000102.1:0-2712 GCA_036514555.1 Candidatus Subteraquimicrobiales bacterium | reverse complement strand
ACTGTTAGGCTCACCCCGTCAATAGTGATGGAGCCCTGGGGCACAATTTGTCCTTTAAGATGGTGAGGAAATTGGACTTTCAGAATTACCGAGTTTCCCTTGGTTGTTCTGGATAAAATTTTTCCTGGCCCGTCTATGTGACCGGTTACCATGTGACCTCCCAGCCTTGACCCAAATTGGAGTGACCGCTCTAAGTTCAGAGTACCCCCAATCTTCAATGATCCTATATTGGTTCGGCTCAGAGTCTCCGGCGAAATCTCCACCGAAAAAGCATCCTTTTGGTGATCGATTACGGTTAAACAGACCCCATTTAAAGCAATGGAAACTCCAGTTTCAATATCTTCCATGATTTTTTGAGCCTTAACGGTTAGCACGGCTTTCTTTAAGGCTCGCTTGAAATCTTTAACTCGGCCCATTTCTTCAATAATTCCGGTAAACATTTTCCTCCCATCTATCTCAATCTCAGATTATTTTCCGTTTTAAGGCGCTTTAAGGAGCTCTTTCGAGCAACCGTTCTTTAGAAAAGTTAGTTTTACTCTTAAGATGGTTTTTTCTACTCTTAGGATTTGCATTTAAAGGATGTGCTATTAAATCTTCTTTTTTGGGATAGCAAGTTATTGCTAAATCTTCTCCGACTTTTTTAACTTCCGCTATTGTCAAAGAAATGTCTGGAGGTTTTTCTCCACCACTATTCTCTCCGCCAATTAAGCTTAAACAATTTGGTCCCAAAATTTTTGGCGCAACAAAAAACAAATACTTATCCACCAAGTTAGCCTTTATAAAGGAGTTATTAAGACCCGCACCTCCTTCCAGTAAGAGACTGGTAATCCCCTGGTTACCCAACTTTTTTAAGAGTTTCTTAAGATTCACTTTGCCCTGGCTGGCGGGGAGAATCCAAATTTCAACGCCGGCTTTTTTCAGGGATTCGGTTTTAGTCGGTGAAATCTTGCTGGTCGTTGCCAAAACGGTGGGAACTTTGGCGGCTGTTCTAACTATTTTAGAGCTTTCGGGAAGCCTTCCGGCGCTATCGACAATTACTCTGAGAGGATTTTTGGTCGCTTCATTCTCAAGCCTTACGGTAAGAAGGGGATCGTCAGCTAGGACCGTGCCGATTCCCACGGCAACGGCACCGTATTCGTCCCGAATACGGTGGACAAGGTCCCGGGCCTTAGTCCCCGTAATCCACTTCTGTTCGTCCTGGTTATTCAGATTGTTTTGGATATTCCTAGAGGTAATTTTTCCATCAAGGCTCATCGCCACCTTTAGGAGAACAAAGGGTTCACCGGTGGTTATATATTTAAGATAGGCTTCATTCTGGCGGGTTATCTTGTCCTCTAAAAAGCCCACTTCCACCTCAATTCCGGCCTTTTTCAAGATTGAAATTCCCTCACCGTTTACTTTAGGATTAGGGTCAACGAGTCCTACTATCAACCTGGAAATGCCAGAGGCGATAATGGCTTCGGTGCACGGCGGCGTCTTACCGTAGACGCTACAAGGTTCCAGGGTCGTGCATAAAGTGCCTCCCTGGGCTTTGGCTCCGGCCGCTCTTAGGGCGTTTATCTCAGCGTGAAGTCCTCCGGCGCGGGCGTGAAATCCTTCGCCCACAACGCGGTCGTTTTTAACTATTACCGCGCCCACCAGTGGATTAGGACTGGTTTTTCCCCGGCCTTTTTCCGCTAACTCAAGCGCCTGTTTCATAAATTGGTGGTATGGGTGATTAATTTTTCGATGCATTTCTGTTAAAAGGACCCGGAGGCAATAAAGATGGGAAAAAATAAAGTTAAGGGGAACACCTTAGTTTTTTATCACAGCACCCAGAGAATATTTGCCAGATCACAGGCAAAAATCTCCTTTCCGACGAACGTCGGATACGCTGGTCTTCTCCCATCCGGACTTCCCGTCATTTGACGGAGTCACCGTCGGTTTCAGACTTTCACTGAATCCACCCCGCTTTAAACGAGGGTCACGGGCTTCCCCGTTTTGCGTCCGCTTAACGAGGTCACCGCCGGTCGGGAATTTCACCCTGCCCCGAAGACTTACTTACTATTTAATTAGTGGTTATTTTAGCAGAGAGTGCCTCTTTAATCAAGTGAATCCCCCCCCCCCGCTCTATCCAGCTCAGACGCGGATGGTGCCTCTTAAAACAGTTTCGTGGACCGAAGGCCCGCACATCCGCCTAAGGATAATGGAATTTGCTCGGATAAAGCGAATGGCCTCTTTAGGCTGGGCCTGATAGAGTTCTCTTAATACCCAGCCAGCAGCGGTTTGGGCAAATCTCCGTGAATCGTGCAAAACAACTCTTGCTGCATCAAATAGCATCTTTGAAAACCCGTTAAAATTATGATCACCGTGTTTAGCCAGTTTAACAAAGGAAATCAGTGAAGCCCTTTTTTGCCACAGGTTGTCGGCACGACACCGGGCCGCGATGGCGAATGCACACTTGCTTCTGTCCCTCCTAATCAGCGTATCTAAGACTTTGACACAAACCAGTCACAGGTGTTCCACTCGTAAATGTAGCCGTTAGAAAATAATTTCGCGAAAAGTGGAACATCACGTTGGCAATTTATCAAATTGGCCGGGACGAGTATCTCTTGAATGAGCAAAATGCCAGCTAACTTATCTTCACCATAATCGCCTTGCAATATCTCGAATGCTAGATTTCGCTTGCTGGCATGGGGAATATTAGCCGGCTCGACCACGTTCCCGTACCAG
>DATBWY010000101.1:0-5914 GCA_036514555.1 Candidatus Subteraquimicrobiales bacterium | reverse complement strand
TAGCTTCCCAACTCTTAGCGGCCGGAAAAATTCGGCGAAACACGATTTTGTAAGTGTCCTCACGGAGAGCAGATGAAAAAAGGCTGGATTATCTTTCTTTTTATTGCCGCCGTTTTCGTTGCTTTTGTTTTTGGTATCTTTTTGACGCTTCTCGCGGTCAGTTTAACGCAACCTTCCGGCATAAGGCCTTGGGCACGACAGATTGTTGTTATTCGGATTGACGGCGTGATCTCTGCTTCGGGCGCCGGGGATAGTTTGTTTTCCTCCGGTACCTCACCGGAGGATGTCATCGAGCAACTCCGTCGGGCCGACCAGGATGAGAAGGTTAAAGCGATTCTTCTTAGGATTAATAGCCCCGGAGGAACGCCGGCCGCTTCCGAAGAGATGTTCAAGGAAATTCGCCGCACCAAAAAACCCGTTGTTGCTTCCGTTGGAGACATCGCTGCTTCCGCCGCCTATTTATTAGCCTCCGGTACCGACAAAATAGTTTCTTCTGCGAGTTCAGAGGTGGGCTCAATCGGCGTTATCCAGGTAATCCCCAATTTGGAAGAACTTTATCGAAAACTAGGTGTTGATTATCAAGTAATATCCCAAGGAAAGTTCAAGGATATGTTTAGCGGAAACAGAGCACTGACCGAGGAAGAAAGAACCATTCTCGCTCAGGATGCGAAAATCATTTACGATCAGTTTATTGAGGCCGTTGCCCAGGGGAGGCGGATCTCTGAACAAAAAGTGAACAAACTGGCCACGGGGCAGACATTTCCGGGGAGCGTGGCCCTAAAATTACGGCTAGTGGACAAATTAGGGAATTATCAGGATGCCATTGACTTGGCGGCGAAATTAGGTAAAATAGAGGGTGAACCTGAATTAATAGAATATGGAGCTCCAACCTTCTTTGGTCTTTTACGAAAATCATTCCAGAGAAAAACCATCGATATAAGAGATATTTTACTCCCTGAAGACCTGTCCCGTTTACCCAATTTATTGGCTAAACCCAAGCTTTTCATTTTCTCTTGAAAAAGTAGCTGAATAAATCAGGTCGCGCCCGGAATTAGGGCAGGAGGTAGTACCGTGCTTGACAAAGACCCTAAAGTGAATAAGCCCTTCGTCATGGTGCACATTTCCGATATACACGCGGGAAGCCAGTACTTTCTGGCTAATCTTTTGAGTCGAACCATCGAAGAGTTAAATGAAATACAACCCGATGTAGTCATTGTTACCGGAGACCTTACTCAAATGGGCTTTCGCCAGGAGTTTAAGACCGTTAAAACTTTTTTGGACGGACTGGTCTGTCCTAACCTGGTAGTGGTCCCTGGGAATCACGATGCCCGCCACGTTGGCTATACGCATTTTGAAGAGGTCTTTGGGCCCCGCCACAATGTTCTGAAATTAAAGAATATTACGATCGTTGGGGTGGACTCGAGTGAGCCGGACTTAGACATTGGTCGGGTTGGCCGGGAACGTTATCTGTGGATGGAGGAACATTTACAGGATTGCGAGGGTTTCAGGGTGGTGGCTTTGCACCATCATCTGTTGCCGGTGCCCGGTACGGGAAGGGAAAGAAACATAGTGTACGATGCGGGCGATCTGCTCGAGGTGCTGCTTAAATCACACGTGGATTTGGTGCTTCATGGTCACAAGCACGTTCCGTATGTTTGGCGTCTGGAAAGTCTGTTGGTGGCGACCGCCGGCACCGTGTCATCGCTTAGACTTAGAGGGCATACCAAGCCTTGTTATAACCTCATTCGGATGGATGAAGAGCACATTAAAATTTATCGCCGACAACCCTTTGCGGGTCAGGAACTCATCGTGGATTTTTCCATCAAGGACAAGCTTTTTTGCAAATGGGAGAGGGTTGAATCATCCGCTTTCACCACTAAAACAACTCGCTAGAAGAGTATAAGTCCGACAAAAATAGATTTTATTATGGCGGCTCATTTTGGGGGTGTCTTAAATAGCAAGACTGATTGTATTAATTGATGGAGAACATCACATTTCCGTGATTAAGCAGGCATTTAAAGTTATCCGAGAAGAGGGAGACCAAATACTGGGGGCTGTTTTTTTAGGAGGCGAGGAAAAGTTGAGATTTAGGGGCGATTACGCTTCACTTGGAGCACCCCTTATCCTAAGAGCCGACCCATTTACAGCACTTAAAGAAGCTCTTACCAAATACCAGCCAGAAGCGGTCCTGGATATTAGCGATGAACCGGTCGTCGGGTACGAGGAGCGGTTTAAGTTAGCGAGCATTTCTCTTTTGGCTGGGGCATCCTATAGGGGGGCGGATTTTCGCTTTGATCCTCCTCTGTTTCACGAAGTTTCCACCAAGCCCTCGTTAGGTATCGCCGGCCTGGGAAAAAGAGTTGGAAAAACCGCTATTTCCGCCCACATCGCACGAAAACTTAAGGAAGAAGGGTATAAACTAGCCGTGGTGGCGATGGGGAGAGGGGGACCAGCTCAACCCGAAGTTCTTTATGGCCAGACGGAGATTTTTACCCCCGAGTATCTTCTGAAGGTGAGCGAGCAAGGAAAACACGCGGCCTCCGACTATTTTGAGGACGCTTTGATGGCTAAAGTGACGACGGTAGGGTGTCGCCGGTGTGGCGGTGGGATGGCTGGTAAAACTTTTATTTCAAACGTTTTGGAAGGGGCGCATCAGGCTAACAAGTTGGAGGAAGAATTCTTAATTTTCGAAGGAAGCGGGGCGGCTCTTCCGCCGATTAAGACGGACGCCAGTTTGCTGGTGATTAGCGCCGCTCAACCCTTGAACTACACTGAAGGCTATTTTGGTCCCTACCGGGTACTCCTGTCAAATATGGTAGTTATTACCGCCTGTGAACAGCCTTTAGCTAGTCCGGATAAGATACAAAAGTTGAATGACGTGATTAAAGAGATAAATCCGGATGTTAAAGTAGTTCAAACAATTTTTAGACCGTCACCTTTGGAGAAAATACGAGGCAAGAAGGCTTTCTTGACAACCACCTCAAGTCCCTTGCTCAAACAGACCCTGAAGGATTATCTGGAGAAAGAATTCGGGTGTGTTGTTACCGGGATCAGTTTCAATCTATCGCGGCCGGAGAAGCTTAGGTCTGAAATTTTGGCCCATAAAGATGAGTTTGATGTATTACTCACTGAATTGAAAGCGGCTGGTGTTGAGGTGGCGACCCGGTTTGGTAAAGAGCTAGGGGCGCCGATTGTTTACACGGATAATATTCCCCTGGTGGTGGGAGGGGATGGTAATCTAGATCAAGATTTGGTGGCGCTGGCCGAAAGCGCCATTAGCGCGTTCGAATCTAAGACCGAGTTTACTAAGGGAGTGACTAATGTTAAAAAAGGACCGTCGTGATCTTGAAGATATTGTGATTCGCGACGAGAAGCATGGGCTTCCTTATTCAAAAGGTCTTATGGCTTCTTCCCTGATGGCGACGGGAATTTCTCCAACTGATGCCTATAAGGTAGCTCGAGATATTGAAGGATACTTACGCAAACGAGATACTGTTTCGATTAGAGTCAAGGAACTGCAGGATTTGGCGGCAAAAACTTTGAAGCGAGAAATGGGAGAGCGATTTGCCGAGCGTTATGTCAAATGGCAATCCCTGGGGAAGCTAGATAAACCGCTCATTATTATGATAGGCGGGACGACCGGAGTCGGAAAATCATCGATTGCTACCGAGATTGCCCACCGTCTGGGCATCACTAGAATTGTTTCCACCGATGCCCTTCGGGAAGTGATGCGGGCCATATTCACCAAAGAACTTATGCCATCTCTTTATGGTTCCTCTTTTAACGCTTGGAGAGGGTTAAATACTCCGTTACCAAGGGAGGCTGACTCCCTCATTGTCGGTTTTCAGGAGCAAACCAAGGCGGTGTCCGTAGCGGTGAGGGCGGTTATCGAACGAGGCATTCGAGAAGGCCTAAGTTTGGTGGTAGAAGGGGTTCATATGGTTCCCGGGTTCATTAATCTATCCAAAATCCGGGCTTTTGTGGTTTCTTTGGTGATAACGGTTGAGAACGAGGATCTTCACCGAAGCCACTTTTATATTCGAAAACTGGAAACAGGCGGGCTCCGGCGCTTAGAAAAATACCGGGCTAATTTTGAAAATATTAGAAGACTCGGGACGTATATCGAAAGCTTAGCCCTGGAGAAGAAAACCCCCATTATCTCCAGCGATAATTGGGATTATACGGTTTCGGCCGTTTTTGAAGAGATTCTAAGGAAAGTTATCGCCCCGAATCAAGAGGCAAAAATGCAAAACGTTTCTGTGAAGTCGAAAGATACGGCTTTGTAGAAAGGAGGAGTAATTTTAGAAAATGGAAGAAAAAAATGCGTCTCTCAAAACAATAGTGAACGAAGCATCGAAGACCAAGTTTGGGAGGAGTGGGATGGAAAAGTCTGTTTTAGAGGAGAAGAAAGTAAGCGAACTGCGACCCATCGCCCAAGACCTGAAAATTCTTGGATACCAAGAAATGAAGAAGGATGAGTTGATTAGCGCTATCCTCAGAGGTCAGTTGCAAGAAGAAGGACTTCTGCTTCGTAAAGGTGTCTTAGATATTTTGAGTGAAGGCTACGGGTTTTTAAGGACCCGGGGATGTTTGCCGAGCGAAGGCGATATTTACGTTTCTCTTTCGCAAATCCGGCGTTTCAACCTGAGGCGTGGGGACGAGGTTTTGGGACAAGTAAGGCCACCTAAGGATACCGAGAAATACCACGCTTTACTGAGGATAGAGGGGGTCAATGGTGTGGACCCGGAGGTGGCTCGGAAAAGAGTCCACTTTGAAAGCCTAACTCCGCTTTATCCAAAACAGCGATTAAGATTAGAAACATCAAGCGGTGAAATCACCCCCCGGATCATCGATTTAATAGCCCCAATCGGCAAAGGTCAAAGGGGACTCATAGTTTCCCCGCCAAAAGCCGGCAAAACTACCGTCCTTAAACAGCTCGCTAACAGTTTCACCACTAACAATCCAGAGGTAGTCTTGCTGGTTTTGCTGGTGGACGAGCGCCCCGAGGAAGTGACAGACATGGAGCGCTCTGTTAAGGGCGAGGTTATAAGTTCAACTTTTGACCAGCCATCATCAAACCATATCCAGGCCGCGGAACTGGTTTTAGAAAGAGTAAAGCGGCTTGTTGAACAGGGAAAAGACGTCGTTGTTCTGTTAGATAGTATTACTCGTTTAGCCCGAGCCTACAACCTTAACGTTCCCACTAGTGGCCGCATTCTTTCCGGAGGTGTTGACTCCACCGCTCTTTATCCGCCAAAGAAATTTTTTGGGGCGGCTCGGAATATTGAAAACGGGGGAAGTTTGACTATAATTGCGACGGCGCTGGTGGATACGGGCAGTAGAATGGACGAAGTTATCTTCGAGGAATTTAAAGGGACCGGCAATTTGGAACTCCACCTGGACCGCAAGCTCGCTGATAAAAGAGTCTTCCCAGCCATTGATATTGAGCGCTCGGGAACTCGAAAAGAAGAGCTTCTAATGGAGCCGGAAGAAGCGCAGCTCGTTTGGAAATTGCGTCGGGTTTTACATGCGCTTGATTCCGCGGCCGCGCTTGAGCTTTTGATCGCTAAACTCAAGGAGACTAAAACAAATCGGGATTTTCTGATGCAGATTCAAAAGTCTCCGGTTCAAGATCTGGACTAAGACTGGTTGACACTCGACTAAATTGATTAGTTAATATAGGTGTGAGAATTTGATTACTTGCTGATAAAGGAGGCACAGTGAAAAAGGGCATACACCCCGAGTACGTTCACGCGACGGTGACTTGTTCGTGCGGACAGATCTTCGTGACGCGTTCAACAAAGCCAGTGTTAAAAGTGGAGATTTGCTCCAACTGTCATCCCTTCTTCACCGGAAAGCAAAAGTTTGTTGATTCCGGCGGAAGAGTGGAGCGATTTCGAAGAAGGCATGGCTT
>DATBWY010000100.1:0-3743 GCA_036514555.1 Candidatus Subteraquimicrobiales bacterium | reverse complement strand
TTTTTGAGAATATCTCAAGGATAGATGTAGGCCTCGGGAATTTTCATAATCATCCAATTAGGAGTCCAAAGTCGCACTGGCCCGCCAACGCCTGATGCCGTAGGCGATGACGGGCAGGCAAGCTGTGAGCGAGTGAAAGTCGCAAAAAGAATATTACTTATAGATTTCTTGGAGAAACTCACGTCGTGCACTGCCAAAGAGGGAAAGGTTATGCTAAAATTCTTTAAAAACCGTCAACTGTGAACCGTAGACTAAATACTAATTCAGGGGGGAAAAATGAAAGTAAAGCGGGCTCTAATCAGTGTCTCTGATAAAAAAGGAGTAGTTGAGTTTGCTCGAGGACTAAATAGACTCGGAGTCGAGATAATTTCTACCGGCGGGACGGCCAAACTGCTTCAAAAAGAAGGCGTTCCGGTGAAAGCCGTTTCCGAAATAACCAATTTTCCGGAGATGCTGGGAGGTAGAGTAAAGACCTTGCATCCTGCTATTCACGGAGCGGTCTTAGCCAAGAGGACCAAAGACCACTTACTCCAGCTTAAGGAACAGGGAATTGACCCCATCGATTTGGTCGTCGTTAATTTGTATCCCTTTTCCGAAACGATCGCTAAAAAAAATGTCTCTATGGACGAGGCCGTAGAGCAAATTGACATTGGAGGCCCGACTATGGTTAGGGCGGCCGCCAAAAATTTCGAGTCAGTGGCTGTTGTCACTGACCCCACCCGTTACGATGAAATTTTAGCGGAGCTAGAGAAAAGCGACCGGATCTTAAGTCGGGAGATGCGGCTTGATTTAGCCCGCGAAGCTTTTAGATTGACGGCCGAATATGATGCCACTATCTATCACTATCTCGAGGAAGAAAAAGATTTTCCGCCCTTCTTAAAATTAATTTATGAAAAGATTCAGGACCTAAGGTATGGGGAGAATCCTCACCAGAGAGCGGCCTACTACCGTGAAAGATTTGCCCCCGAGAGCTCCTTGGTTTTCGCCGAAAAATTGGGAGGAAAGGAGCTTTCTTACAACAATATTTTGGATTTGGATTCCGCCTGGCGTTTGGCCAAGGAGTTTAGCGAGCCGGCTTGCGTCATTATTAAGCACAATAATCCGTGTGGGGTTGCTGAGGCCTCCGACCAGGTCGCCGCTTACGAAAGTGCTCTAGCCTGCGACCCTGTTTCCGCCTTTGGGGGAATTATCGCCTTCAACCAGGAGGTTGGTAAAGAGACAGCCGAGAAGGTGAGTCAGACTTTCATCGAAGCCATTATCGCCCCCGGGTTTACCCAGGAAGCCTTGGACGTTCTTACCCAAAAAAAGGATTTGCGTCTGATGGATGCCGGTAGCATTACCGCCGGTCCGTGGGGAAGTAAGGATATCCGCACGGTCGATGGAGGCATTTTGGTTCAAGACAAAGACGAAGGAGAGGACCAAAAAGAGATGGACGAGGTCACAACAAAAAAGTCAAGCAAAAAGGAGTGGCAAGACTTAATTTTCGCCTGGAAAGTGGCGAAACACGTGAAATCCAACACTATTGTTTACGCTAAAGATCGGGCCACCGTGGGAATCGGGGCCGGCCAAATGTCAAGGATTGACGCCGCCGAGATCGGGATAAGAAAGGCCGAGAAATCCGGTCTCCAAGTAAAAGGAACCGTTTTAGCCTCCGATGCCTTTTTCCCCTTTCCCGATGTAGCGGAGCTCGCCGCCAAACACGGGATTACCGCTATTATCCAGCCCGGGGGCTCCATCCGAGACAAGGAAGTCATTGAAGCCTGTGATAAAGAACGGATTTCTATGATTTTTACGGGCACTCGCCACTTCCGCCACTAGCCTAGTTGTTGTTTAAGATTAGGGGGTTTTCTTTGTTACCTGTTTAAAAATGGGGTAGAATACGGCTGAAATGGAATTGGCTCACGCAATTTTTAAGAGAAAGAAGTAAAATTTGGAAAGGATATGGGCGCCCTGGCGAATTCAATATATCGAGGCCGAAAAGGATGACGGCTGTATCTTTTGTGATAAGCCCAAGCAAAAAAGGGATAAGGAAAATTACATTCTTTATCGAGCCAAAACCTCTTTTGTCATTATGAACATCTATCCCTACATCAGCGAGCACTTAATGGTTGCTCCTTACCGGCACGTGGCCAAATTAAGCGCTCTGGATGAAGAAGAGGTAGGGGAGATTATGAAGGTTGTTTCCGAGTGCACCAAGGTGCTGGAAGAAGCAATGACGCCCCAAGGCTTTAACATCGGCGCTAATCTGGGGAAGGTAGCCGGGGCTGGCATCGAGGAGCATCTTCATATCCACGTCGTTCCCCGTTGGGAAAGAGACACCAACTTTATGCCGGTTATCTCAGATATTAGGGTAATTCCAGAAGCGTTAACAGCCACTTATGAAAAACTCTCTCCCGTATTCCAAAGACTAGATTAGCAAAGCTAACTTTCCCGAACTTAAAAGGCCCTTTAAACCGAGTTTTCTCCTAATTAACCCTGATCCTCTTCTTATTAAAGCCCTTTTGACAGGTCCTCTAGTAAAAATATTTAATATTAAGGCTTTCCCTTTTACCCGTATTTAGTTTCAATTAATAAACAATAAAAATACCCCCTTTGGGGGATAGACATTGTTTATTAATCGTTTCAGAATTGAGCCATACCTACTTTAACGCCGGTTCTTTAACACTTTTACGAGCACTAGCCACACTCTCTTCGTAGCAAATTAACCTCTACTGAAGTAAGAGCTGAACCTAAGTTTAGAAAAGAACAAAAAGGTGTAAAGCAATGCTAACATGGCAGGAGTTCGTGGTGACAGGTCTTCTTCCCGGAGCATCGCTTTAGCTTGTCTTAGAGTTTTAACTTCGCGAGCGAATTAGATATTCAAAGTAAAAATGAAGTGAGAGAAAGGAGGCGACGGAGACAAAGAAAATTTTTCGGAAAGGTGGTGAAAAACGATGAAAAAGGTTTTGAGTCTGGTTATAGTTGTGGCTCTGGTAACAGGGGTCATCGTAGCCTTTTTATTTGCGGCCCCGGGCAAGAGCAAAGGAGAGACTAAAGACTACTATGTAACGGTGGAAGAGAAACGAATTGAGTACAAGCCGGGGCAGTTCTTTACCGCCTGGACCTATAACGGTCAGATTCCTGGGCCTCTTATCAGGGCCAATGTGGGAGATACGATTAGGGTTCATCTGACAAACAAAACAAACCTTAGCCACAGCATGCATGTTCACGGATTTGAGTACACTGTTGAACATGATGGTTCCCAGATGTCTCCCGCCGGGACTTCCATGGTTCCCCCGGGAAAAACTTGGACCTATGTTTTCAAGGCAACAAGGCCCGGCCTTTACCCTTATCACTGCCACTCTGATGATCGCTATCCTTTGTCCGTCCACATCCAGCAGGGTCTCCAAGGAGCCATTCTTATTGACGATCCCGCAAAACCCCTCCCGCCGGCCAAAGAGTATCTGGTTATTTTGAATGAAACCTATGATAAACCCGTCCAATCCATAGGCCACAGCTGTTCCTATTGCGCTATGAACTCAAAGTTCTTCGCCCTAAATAGCCGGCAATGGCCCTTACCGCAAGCGTATAATGTCCAGACCGGACAAATTGAGCACCCTACCGCAAAAAGCGGGGAAAAGGTACGTTTTCTGGTGACAAACTTAGGAAACGACATCCACACGTTCCATCTTCATGGGCACCCTTTGTATAAGCGACCTTCGGGCAACTGGGGTACCACAGAATTGGTAGACGGAGACAACATC
>DATBWY010000099.1:0-2517 GCA_036514555.1 Candidatus Subteraquimicrobiales bacterium | reverse complement strand
CTTCATTATCATTGCCATTCTCGGACTGGCCTTGGGTGAGTCTTTTAGCGGTAGCCCCCGTCTCTCAAAATATGATGTCGCCGTGGTGGATAAGGACAAAGGGGAAATAGCCAAACTCTTTATTGATAAAACCCTCAAATCAGATGACCTTTCTAAGCTTTTAAAAGTAACAAAAAAAACTGAGGATGAGGCTAGAAAATTGGTTTCCATGGGAGACTTGGCAGCGGGCATCATTATTCCCAAAGGTTTTTCCGAAAAAATCAAACGCGGGGAGGGCGGAAAGCTCGAGGTTATCGGAGACCCCGGTCAAAAAATTAGAGCGGCAATCGTAGAAGGAATTACAAGATCTTTCGCCCGCCGGGTTTCAGCCGTTACCATCGGGGTTAAAACTCCTCTCAACATTTTGGTTGAATCTAAGGCAATTTCCCCGCTTGAGCTTCCAGCTACGACGGGCCTCTTAACAAAAGAAGCTCGGTCAGCCGTGACGAAACCATTCATAAGGGTTCAAGAAGAAACAAAAGCGGCTGAGAGGGGATTAAGTGCTATTCAGTACTACTCAGCCGGCATGGCGGTGATGTTTATCCTCTTTAGCGCGATGTTCGGAGCGGTGTCCCTCATTGACGAGCGACACAATATGACCCTCGCGAGACTCCTGACAACCCCCTCAAGGAATTCCTCGATTCTTGGAGGAAAACTGGTTGGCGTTTTTTTTATTGGAATTCTCCAGTTTAGCGCCCTTGTTCTGGCGACCCGGCTGATGTTCGGCGTCCAATGGGGAAACTCTTTACCAGGGCTCGTTGTCCTTGTGGTCTCCACCGTGCTAGCCTCCACGGGTATGTCTATTTTTATCGCGGCCGCGGCCAAAACGACCAAAGCGGCCGCAGCCATGAGCCAGGTCCTCATTCAGGGGATGGCCGCCCTGGGTGGCTCGATGGTCCCCCTTCAAGCTTTTCCGGACTGGCTCAAAAATATAAGCCAGTTTACCATCAACTACTGGGCCATGAACGGCTTTACCCAATTAATGGACGGAAAAAGTTTTGAGGTTATCATCCTCCCCAGCATAATCCTGCTTAGTTTTTGTGTTATTTTTCTCTCTCTGGGTATCTGGAGGTTCAGGTTTGAGTGATAAATATTGAGTTCGAATATGAGTCAAAGAGATCAAATATGGGGCAAACGGTTTAAGATGTCGCGCAAGGATTAGGTATGAATAAGGCCTGGCAAGTTGCCAAAGTGATGATTATTGAATTGAAACGGGACCGAGCCGCCTGGGTGTCCATGCTTCTTGTTCCGGTTCTTCTAACTCTAATTATGGGCGTGCTTTTTGGCGGTTTTTCGTCCGGGGAGAGAAAATCAAAAATCCCCGTAATCGATCACGATCAATCGAGATACTCTAAGCTCTTACTTAAACAGCTTAAAAAAGAGCCCGCCTTTCTGATTGTAAAAGGGGAGGAGAAAAAAGCTCGCGATGACATCAGGAAAGGCAAAATCGCGGCGGCAATTATTATTCCCGACGGCTTCGGTGAAGCCCTGAGACAAGGAAAAGAGACCGATCTCAACGTGATACAGCTTAAAAGCAGTGGACAGGCCATCGGCATCTCCCAAATTATGGACGGACTTGCCATCCGGTACTCTACTAATAGCACGACCGCCGCGTCCACTCTAAATGTCCTGAAACTTTCGGGCAAAGTCTTTCCTGATCAAGAGGAGAAGAATTGGACGAATACCTTTGATGCTTCGGATAAAGCCTGGGAGACCCCTCCGGTAACCGTCAAATCAACCAGTCTCAAAGCCTCGGAGGTTAGAGGGGAAAAAACTCTTGCCACCGGTTTTTCCCAAACGTCAATGGGATTCACCATCACCTTCGTTATGTTTATGGTGGTGATGGGAGCAACAACCCTGCTTGAGGAACGGCAAAAAAATACCCTAGGACGCCTTTTGACCACGCCAACCAAAAAGGCTTCTATTTTAAGCGGTAAGATTATTGGGATCTTTATGACAGGCGCCATTCAAGCGGCCATTTTGATTCTGGTCGGTCGCTTTGTTTTTCAAGTGGACTGGGGTCGCTCTCCCCTTCAGCTGCTCTTTATTATGAGTGTCTTTATCTTTAGCATGGCGGCCATGGGAATCCTAATTTCTTCCCTGGTTCGCACGCTCGCTCAAGCCAATAGCATTAGCCCGGTTATTATTATAAGCCTGGCGATGCTTGGAGGCTGCTACTGGCCCATCGAGATTACCCCACCTTTTATGCAAAAAGCGGCCAATGGTATTCCAACCGGCTGGATGATGCGAGGCTTAACCGATTTAATCGTACGCGGCCGGGGGTGGGACGCCGTTCTGGTGCCATCTGTGATAATTTTTGGGTTCGGCGTTGTTTTTTTGAGCGTTGGTCTGGTGTTTCTTAGGTTTGAATAAGGGAACTCAAAATTATCGATCCCGGATGGGAACAAACAACCAAAATATGGGCGAACAATCAAAATCGAAAATAACAATTTATTGTCGCAGGTAAATAGGGATATC
>DATBWY010000098.1:0-3112 GCA_036514555.1 Candidatus Subteraquimicrobiales bacterium | reverse complement strand
TGTCCCAGCTCGAAATAGGTTTTAACCAGATTGAGCTCCGCATAAGGCACATGATGCCGGGCGTGAACCCTGTCGCCGAACTTCTTTTAGCCGAGCAGCTGAAAACGGCCAAAAGCAGAGTGCTCTTTGTGCTTTTTTCTGCCAATGGAATCATTTTGCTCCTCTCGGCGACCGCCGGCTATTTCCTGGCCGGAAGAACCCTAAAACCCATCGAAGAAACCTTGAAGGAGCAAAAAAGATTTGTGGCCGACGCCTCCCATGAGCTTAGGACCCCGCTAACCGCCCTTAAAACCACCCTGGAAGTAGCCTTAAGAGACAAGAGCTTGAGCGTCAAAGAAGCCAAGAAAGTCTTGAAAGAAAGTCTTGAGGAAACAGACAGTCTTCAAGTGCTCACTGACAACTTGCTAACCCTCGCCCAACACCAGCAAAAAATTGAAAGCGCCTCTTTTGAGCCGTTTAACGCTCAAGAAACGGTGCAAAGAGCCTTGCGGAAAATAAGTCCTCTGGCCAAGAAGAAGAGGATCGACCTATATTTCAAGGCCGAAGATTTCCAAGTGGAGGCGGACAAAGAAAGTTTAGAGAAGCTCCTGGTCATCCTGCTTGACAACGCCACCAAGTACACTCCGAAAGGGGGAAGGGTTTCCTTAATCGCCAAACCCGATCGGAACGTGGCTGTTTTCGAGGTTAAAGACACCGGCATCGGAATTGCTCAGGAAGACATTCCCCACATATTTGACCGATTCTACCGGGTTGACGAGTCCCGCACCAAGACAACGGCTCCCGGTTTTGGACTGGGGCTTTCAATGGCCAAAAAAATTGTTGATTTGCACCAAGGAACGATTGAGGCCGCAAGCGCTGTCGGAGCCGGCACTACCTTCACCATAAGACTTCCTCTCAAGCTCGCCTAAAAAATTTAATCCCCAAAAAAAATTTTAACATCGCCTTTATTTTAAGCTTTTTCTCAGATTTAAGAATTATCTTAATAATCCTGAAGTGAAATTCAATGTAAAGGGGGTGAGCACGCAAGGGCCAAGCTCTAGTAATTACAGAACTTGTCCTGGCTTCGATCACTGTACTCGCTTTAGGAGGACGCATTGAATACGCAAAAGAAAGTAGCCCCTACCCAACCATCGTTCAAAAAATCGCCGAAAAATTTAATTTTCGCGCCGGTGTGGCCGGCTAAGTATTCGAAAACCACCGAGCGGAGATATACCAGGAGCACCTGGCCCTCGTTAAAGAAAGACTGGGTAAGACAGTGGCTGAAAGTAAGATCGCAGAAGAGCCGAAAAAAACTATTTTGGACCAGAAAGACAAACTAAAAGAAGCAAGAAGAAAAGGTCAATTTTTCCGCTGAAGAATGGCGAGGATGGTCGGGGGGCGTTTGCTTTTTAAGCTTTTTCTCAGGTTAATAGTCGATAGTTAGAATTAGAAAAGTTAAAACGAACCCGACCCCGATGAAAAGGAGGTGAACAAGATGAAACGGAATAGCTTTAAAATCTTACTAATCGTCGTGGTCTCGTTAAGTATCCTCGCCTTAGGAGCCTTTGTAGTAAGTGCCCAAATAAAGACGGCCTACCCTCCAATTGTTCAAAAACTGGCTGAAAAATTCAATCTCAACCCGAATGAGGTAAATAAAGTTTTTCAAGAGCAGCGGACGGAAATGCACCAGAGGCACCGAGCCCACCTTGAGGAAAGACTAACCACGGCCGTTGAAGAAGGAAAAATCACCGAAGAGCAGAAACAAGCGATTCTTAAAAAGATGGATGAGATTAAGGGAAAAATGGAAAAACTAAGGGATCTTCCAGCCGCCGAAAGGCGAGAGGCTTTAAGAAGCCTCCGGCAAGAACTGAAGGATTGGGCTAAAGATAACAATATTGATCTAGGACTGATTGGCTGTGGGCCAGGGATGCACGGTCCCGGAGGACCAATGGGAGAGGGCCACATGGGTCAGGGAATGCACGGACCGGGCGCACCATCCGGAACCCATATGGGACAGGCACCTTTCATCTAGGTAGATCAAGAAGTAACTGCGGTTAGGGTAAGACTGCTCAGGAACATCCATCCTCCTAAAACGCTCCCCCGATCGGGGTAGCGTTTTAGGCATTAAGAGACTAAATGTCGCAGGCTTAAAGCTCAAAGAAACCAACAAAAACTTGGAATAATAATTTAACAGATTGTGCACTTATCTCCGAAGCCCGTCATTGCGAGGGAGAGAAACGACCGAAGCAATCTTTGACCCGTGCAAACTGCGGGGTCATTCCGTCGAAAATGAGGAATCCTTTTTGAGATTGCCACGTCCCGACAATCCGGGACTCGCAATGACACCCCTGCAATTATTTTTTGGAGCTAGATGCATAATCGGTATAATTTATTATGGCAGTTAAAGGTGGGGGTCGAGGTTTGACTCCAGAGATGACCCCATGGAGGATTTAGCTTTTGGCTATCTTTACTTCGTCGCCGACTTTTATCTGGCCACCCTTTAGGACTCGGCAGAAAATTCCTTCTCGCGGCATAACACAGTCCCCGGCCTGATAATAGATGGCACACCGGTCGTGGCACACTTTGCCAATTTGGGTTACTTCCAGCAAAGTATCGCCGGTCATAAGCTTGGTACCGACTGGAAGCGAAACCAAATTTATGCCTTTGGTGGTGATATTTTCGGCAAAATCGCCGGAGGAGACATCCAAGCCCATCTCCCTCATCTTCTCAATGCTTTCCTCGGCCAAGAGACTTACCTGCCGGTGCCAATCCCCCGCATGGGCATCTCCTTCTAAGCCATGCTCTTCAAGAAGCAGACTCTCCTCAATATTTTTCTTCCGCTCACCCTTATTCTCGCTGATATTGATGGCCACCACGTAACCGGATCTTGAGGGACGCGGGACGAGGGACGAGGACTTATTTTCTAAGGTAGGTTCCACTTTTTCCTCCTGTTTTTTTAATCAGCCGTATTTCGCTGATGGTCATTCCTTTATCGACCGCTTTGCACATATCATAGACGGTTAGAGCCGCCACCGAAACGGCCGTTAAGGCCTCCATTTCGACCCCGGTTCTATCCTTGGTCCTAACGGTCGCTTTGATCCCAATGGTCGATTCTTGCTCAAAAAGGTCAAAA
>DATBWY010000097.1:0-5742 GCA_036514555.1 Candidatus Subteraquimicrobiales bacterium | reverse complement strand
AACGAGTAGGGCGACAACTCCCAGAATCTTTTTGCTCTTTTTAACAATGGCCCAGATTCCCAGGAGCAAAGGGACCGCCATGGCGATCAGACTTACCGGAACCATTTTTAAAACAACCACAAAAACGGCAGCACCTATCGCAAATATTAAAGCGATCAAACCCACGGTTTGCCTCACCCTCTCCCTTTAAAAGCAAAAACCAACCTCATCTCACAAGTTGGTTCTGTTTTGGCAACAATCCTCTGGTAACACCTCATTTGCTTTCGCGGATTGTTAAATTTATTTGTTTTTAAAAGTATATAAAACTTGGGTCATAAGTCAAGCCATAATTCGATTTTTAACAAATTTAGTCTCCTTGTGGATCCTCGTATCGGTCCGCGATTTTAAGTCATTGAGGATGGGTCATAAATAGTTTTTGTTTTAGGTCGTTTGTAGGCTCCCGGCTCAGGTAATTGACAAGTAAAAGCAGAATATGTATATTGAGTCTCGATTTCGGGGGTTGGCATGGTTACAGTAAAAGAAGCACAAAAAAGAATATTGGATGTGACAAAACCTTTGTCCCCAGCGGACGTAGTGCTTGCTGAAGCGACAGGCCTAGTGCTGGTTGCGGGTGTAAAGTCTCCTATCGACTTGCCACTTTTTGACAATTCAGCCATGGACGGGTTCGCCGTCAAGGAAAAAGATATAAGGACTGCCTCTCCGGAGCACCCAGTGACGCTAAAGGTGGTGCTGGATCTTGTTGCCGGCGACTTTAGCACCCGGGAGATAAAAAATGGAGAAGCCGCCCGCATTATGACGGGCGCGCCCTTGCCTCCTGGAACCGACGCTGTGGTCCGAGTGGAGGATACCGATGCGCGAGACGAAGAAGTCGCCGTGAAGATCGCGGTTTCGGCCGGTAAAAATATCCGCTGGCGTGGCGAAGACGTCGCTAGGGAGAGCGAGGTTTTGCCCGCCGCAAAGAAACTTACGCCCGGGGACATTGGTCTCTTGGCGGCTATCGGGAAAGGTTCTGTTTTAGTTTATCCCAGACCGAAGGTGGCCGTGATATCCACCGGCGACGAGCTCGAAGAACCTGGTCAAACGCTCGGGCCGGGCAAGATTTACAACAGCAACGCCTATATGTTGTCTTCATTGCTTGCTTATCACGGGGCTATTCCAAAGTTTTTAGGGATCGCCAGGGATAATCCAGATGACTTGCGGGAGAAACTCGAGAAAGCCACGGTTTTTGATTTAATTCTTACCTCCGGCGGAGTTTCCGTAGGAGTACACGACCTGGTCAAAAACGTTCTTGCCGAAATGGGCGACATTTTTTTCTGGAAAGTAGCCATAAGGCCGGGTAAACCCCTTGCTTTCGGTTTACTGGAAAACGTCCCCCTCTTGGGCCTTCCCGGCAACCCCGGTGCTTCCTTTGTAAGTTTTTATCAGTTTGTCTTACCGGCTATAAGAAAGCTCGCCGGAAGAAGAGACGCTCTGCCTCACACCAAAAAGGCGCGCCTTGAGGAGACTTTAAAGAAAAGGAAAGGCTTCCTCTACTGTCTTAAAGTAGTCTTATCCGAGAAAAAGGGAGAGATTACAGCAAGACTTTCCGGCGGACAAAGCTCGGGGATGTTGCTCTCCACTTCCACGGCGGACGCCTTGGCTCTTCTCCCGGAAGACAGAGAGATTTTTCACCCCGGAGAAGAAATAGAAGTTCAACTGCTCTATTCTTAGCAAAAACGTCGGCACCTCTTCGCCAGCCTTGCTCCGCCCTAACTTTTCCGTTTCCATTACTTTGGAACTGTGATGCTCATAGGCTAAATTACCTTTGAACACGGTCGGAAGCGACGGTGAGGATCTTGACAAAGCGTTATTCCCTGGCGTATACTACGCTTTAGTAAATTACGTAGTTCCCTTAAGGTGTCCTTAAGACTAATGAGTGAAAAGAAAATGTCTAGCGCAGGCAAGGTTCCGACGGGGAGGAGTTCCTTCGCGGGAACTTATCAAGCCCGCGGCCGGTTTTGGATATCAACCAACGGAAAAACCTTCCTCGGTTACGGCCGAGTTGTCCTTCTTGAAAGAATCAAAGAGCTTGGTTCCATAACCAAAGCAGCCGCTTCCATGGGCATGGCCTACAGGCACGCCTGGGAACTAGTGGATTCCATGAACAGTCAGAGTCCAAAACCGCTAGTTGTAAGCGCGGTCGGCGGTCGCAAAGGAGGAGGCTCTAAATTAACCCCTGAAGGAGAAAGAGCAATAAAGTTCTTTTGGCGCACCCATGAGTCTTTTAAGAAATTCTTGGCCAGCCTCCGCGAGGAAATGAATTACTTGCGGGTGGATCATGAATAGTTTTGGTTTTAGGTCGCTTGAGGCTCCGATTGCGTATGCACTGTTTTTTTGCCACTTTCACTCGCTTGCAACTTGCGCGACTTTGGACTCAAGCTTACCTCAGGGAGCGAATTCGCAATTGCCCGCTTGCGGGCCGCGAATTGCCGCAACCCTTCGGTGCTCTTTCATCTCAAGTTGCTCAGATTTAGCTCGTTGAAAGCGGCATCTTTTTGGCACTTGGTAGGGGGGCGAGAGAGGACAAATCCCTCTCGAGGCTCTTTTAGATACAGGAAATTTTAGGGGTTCAACGGTCAAGAGTAAGTTTGTGAGGATTGGCCTTCGGAACAAGGATTTAAGAATATGGGAAGAAAGGGAAAGAAACCAAAGGGCCTAGGGATTTCGCTGACGGAGTTTTTCCTCACGAGCTTGTTGTTACTTGTTTTTGTCGTAGGTTGCGGGCGGACGGAGGGGGCGATTAAAATCGTGGCCGCCTCCGATTTGCAGCCGGCGTTCGAAGAATTTGGAAAAATATTCAAGCAGCAAACAGGAATAAAACCCATTTTCATCTTTGGTTCGAGCGGCCAATTGGCTGAGCAAGTTTTAAAGGGGGCAGAGGTGGACCTTTTTGCTTCCGCTAACGAAGGGTATGTGGACAAGGTTATTTCTCAAGGAAGAGGCTCGGAAGACACTAGGCGCTTATACGCTCTGGGCCGTTTGGCTGTTGTCTCTGGAAATGACGATATGAAACCTCCGAGTGTTGAGGGTCTGGGTAACGCGAGCATAAATAAGATCGCCATCGCCAACCCAGAACACGCTCCTTATGGTAGAGCCGCTCGCGAGGCCTTAAAAAACACGGGCGATTGGGATAAAGTCCGGCCCAAACTGGTATTGGGGGAAAATGCCCGCCAGACCTTTCAGTACGCGGAAACCGGCAACGTGGACGCGGCGATAGTACCCTTATCCTTGGCGCTCTCTTCCAAACGGCCTTATGGCCTGGTCCCCAAGGAGCTCCACTCTCCCATCAGCCAAACTATAGTGGTTATAAGGGGTAGCCGAGAGAAGGAGGCTTCACGGTTCGTATCTTTACTGATATCTCCTGAAGGAGACCAGATTATGAAGAAATACGGCTTTGACCGACCGGACGCGGAGAAATAAGGTGTTAGGAGAAGTTAGCCTCTTTCCCTTTTGGTTGTCTCTTAAGGTGGCTACCATTGCCACTTTGTTGGTAATACTGGTGGGGTTGCCTTTAGCCTATTTTTTGGCCCGGAAGCGATTTGCCGGGTCCGAGATAATCGTGGCCTCCACCATGCTTCCGATCGTCCTTCCCCCTACTGTTTTAGGGTATTACCTCTTGGTTCTTTTGGGAAGAAACACTATCTTCGGTAAGTTTTACGAGGGGATTGCCGGGAGCCCCCTGGTCTTCACCTGGCAAGGGGCGGTTGTGGCTTCGGCCGTGGCTTCCTCGCCTTATATTGTACGCACCGCGATGGCGGCGATACAGTCGGTTCCCAGGGAAATGGAGGACGCCGCCCGAACCTTAGGCTTGTCGGAATTACAAATTGCCTTGAGAATTACCCTGCCTTTAGCCTGGAAGGGAATTTTGGCCGGAGTGGTCTTGGCCTACGCTAAAGCAATTGGGGAATTCGGAGCCACCTTAATGATCGCCGGAAATATACCGGGAGAAACCCAAACTTTGCCGATCGCTATTTACGATGCTGTCCAGGCGGGCAAGAGTGATCTCGCTAATCTGTTGTCGATTTCACTGGCGGTTTTGGCGATTTCCGCCGTTCTTTTAGTGGGCGGTCTAGGAAAATCCCGTCTTTAGACTTGCCGTCGAAAACCAGGTTGAAAATTGAGGCTAGGATGCTTGAGATCAAATATATAAAAAAGTTTCCCGAAAAGACTATGGACATCTCCTTTCGCTCGGAAAGGGCGATGACGGTTTTCTTTGGCCGCTCAGGCGCGGGAAAATCGGTCACCCTGCGCTCGATCGCCGGATTAGTTGTGCCTGATTCCGGAACCATCAAAGTGGGCGATAAGGTCTATTTCGACTCAAAGTCGAGAATTAATCTCACCCCCCAGGAGCGAAGGACCGGCTATGTTTTTCAGTCCTACGCTCTCTTCCCCCACCTTACGGTGGCCGAAAATCTTTTGCTAGCCATGAAAACCGTGCCAAAAAGGGAGACCAGATATGAGGTTCGAGAACTCCTTGAAGAGGTAGGCATACCGGAGCTCCACGACCGCTTGCCAGGCGACCTCTCGGGCGGCGAACAGCAACGAGTGGCCTTAGCTAGGGCCCTAGCGCGGAATCCCCAGGTGTTACTCTTAGATGAACCCTTTTCAGCGGTGGATGTGCCCTCCCGGGTACGCCTTCGGACGCTTTTAAAAAGAGTGCAGGACCACCGAGGCATTCCAACAATCCTCGTTACCCATCAGGCTCATGAGGCATTCACCTTAGGGGAATTAATTGTAGTAATGGACCATGGAAAGGTGGAGCAGGTAGGCCCGCCCGAAGAGATTTTCTACCGGCCTAAAACTTTGACCACCGCCAGGTTGGTTGGCGTGAAAAATATTTTTCCCGGGGTGATTTCCGAGATAAGTCAGGACACCGTCTACATCAAGCAAAACGGTAAAGTCTGGGAGGCCGCTTCTCTCTCGGGCCTTCATCTTTCACCCGACCAGAGAGTGTCCTGGTGTATTAGGCCGGAGGCGGTGATGCTCTTAAGAGAGGATCGTCCCCTTTCTCTTAAGAGAGAGAATCGCCTAAGCGGCGTGATCGAAGAGGTTGAGCAGAGGGGACCGGTTTGGGAACTTTTTGTGGTGAGCAAGGAAGGAATGGACCTTAAGATAGAGTTACCCGTTCACGCCGCACAGCATATGGGGGTCACTGAGGGCAAAGAGGTATTGGTGTCCCTTAAAAAAGAGGCGATTCACATTATACCGGAGATACCTGACTCGGGGTTTTGAAACAGTGCGCAAGGATCTCTGCGTGCTCCGCGTTTTTTAAGGCATCGAGAAATTCGCTGAAATGCCGGACGAACGACTTCTTGGGGTATTTGTTAAAATGGGGGCGTTATGGAAGTTAAACTTGGTGTATGGATTAGGCAGAATAGCCGCCACGTCTACGGCGACGGTCGCCAGTATTTGCTGAAAAAGATCGGCGACTTGGGTTCGATTCGCCAAGCAGCCCTGGAGATGGGAATGTCTTACCGGGCGGCCTGGGGCAAGATTAAGGCTACCGAAGAAGGTTTGGGAATGAAGCTTTTGGAGCGAACCATTGGCGGCAAAGCGGGTGGCGGGGCCGTCCTGACTGAGGAGGCTAGGCGCTTAATCGGAGCTTACGGAGAATTTCGCCAAGGGCTTGATGAGCTGGTCAACGAGAGGCTCACTAAAAGCTTGAAAAAGCACGGCCTTGTGTTATAATCACTTTTTAAATTA
>DATBWY010000096.1:0-2804 GCA_036514555.1 Candidatus Subteraquimicrobiales bacterium | reverse complement strand
CCTTCATGATGGTGCGGTGAGCCATGGAGATCAACTCGCGTTCGGCGTCCGTCCCCTCAACAGTCCCAGTACCTCTGTTTCCCTGCTCAATATTTTTAAGAACCAGGGTCCAAACCCGGTTTAAAAAACGAAAGCTTCCCTCAACTCCCGCCTCAGACCACTCGAGGTCCTTCTCAGGAGGAGACGCGAAAAGAATAAACAACCGGCCGGTGTCGGCGCCATATTTGTCCACAAGTTCATCGCAGGAGACGATGTTTCCTTTGGACTTAGACATCTTCGCCCCATCCTTTACCACCATTCCTTGGGTTAAAAGATTGGAAAAAGGCTCGGACACCCCACAAAGACCAAGATCTCTTATGGCTTTGGTAAAAAACCGGGCATAGAGAAGATGCATCACCGCGTGCTCAATCCCACCGATATACTGATCAACCGGCATCCAGTAGTTGGCGGCCTCAGCCCTAAAAGGGGCGCTGCTCTCCCGCGGACTGGTGTATCTAAAAAAATACCAAGAGGAGTCGGTGAAGGTGTCCATGGTGTCCGTTTCTCTTCGAGCCGCGCCCTCACAGTTAGGACAGCGAGTCTTGATGAACGCCTCGTGATTAGCCAGCGGCGAACCGCCCCTCGCCTCAATCTTTACGTCTTCCGGCAAGATCACCGGAAGGTCCTCTTCAGGCACGGGAACAATGCCGCAATTATCACAGTAGATTATGGGGATGGGATTTCCCCAATACCTTTGCCTGGAGATTAACCAGTCCCGAAGCCGGTAATTGACCGCAAATTTTCCGATTTTTTTGTCCTCAAGAAACTTGTTGATGGCTTTTATTCCGTCATCGCTTTTCATTCCGTCAAACTCTCCGGAATTAGCCATGACACCGACGCCCTCAAAGGCTTGATTCATCCTCTCAACGGACAGTCTTTCGCCATCAGGCTGGACGACCACTCTAATGGGCAACTCATATTTTTGAGCAAATTCAAAATCCCTTTGGTCATGGGCGGGAACGGCCATAACCGCTCCGGTTCCGTACCCCATCATGATGTAGTCCGCCAGCCAAATGGGAATTTCTTCGCCGTTTAGAGGATTTACGGTGTAGGCGCCGGTAAAGCAGCCCTCTTTGGGAATCTCGGGCGAGGTCCGGTCAAAATCGCTCTGAAGAGAAACTTTTTGGCGAAACTCCTTCACCTTTTCTTCGTAATCGGTTCCCGATACCAATTTTTCAACTAAAGGGTGTTCCGGAGCCAGCAAGAAAAAGGTGGCCCCGAAAAGGGTATCGGGACGGGTGGTAAATACCGTCACCTTTTCGCCATTCTTTTTTAGCTTGAAATCAACGTAGGCACCGGAGCTTTTACCAATCCAGTTAGTTTGCATTACTCTCACCCGATCCGGCCAACCGGTAAGTGAATCTAAATCCTTGAGAAGCTCTTCCACGTAGGCGGTAATTTTGAAAAACCACTGCTCGAGTTGCTTCGTCTCGACGATACTGCCGCAACGCCAGCACCGACCGGCGTGAACCTGTTCGTTAGCAAGGACTGTTTGGCAGGACGGACACCAGTTCACCTCGGCTTTCTTCCGATAAACCAGACCCTTCTCCATAAACTTAAGGAAGAGCCACTGCCCCCACCGGTAATACTCGGGTTCGCAGGTGGAAATCTCCCGCTCCCAGTTGTAGCTTATTCCCTGACGCTTGATCTGCTTGCGGATAATATCTATGTTGTCATTGGTCCACTTTCTGGGATGAATCCCCCGCTCGATGGCGGCGTTCTCAGCCGGCAGCCCAAAGGCATCGTATCCCATCGGGTGAAGTACGTTAAAACCCTTCATTCGATTGTATCGGGCCACCAAATCTCCGATGACGTAATTTCTCATGTGACCCATATGAAGCTCCCCTGAGGGATAGGGAAACATTACTAAAACGTACTTTTTCTTCTTGTTAGGATCCTCAGTGACCTCGTAAAGACCCGATTCCTCCCACCTTTTCTGCCACTTCTCCTCAATTTTTCGAAACTCGTATCTAGCCGCCATAATCTCCTTCCCGAGATATAGCTTCTGACGCTTTTACAAAATTGTCCCTATGCTTAAAGATAAGGAAATTTACTTAACTTTTCAAGAAGACATTCTTCTATCCTTTATTCAAAGAACAGTGAAATCTGTGACAAAATTTCTACTGCCGGATTTAAAAATCTTTCGATTTTAAAGATGCACTTGACAAAAAAATTATCTGTGTATGCTTAGATTATAGACTCAAGTGACTGTTAAAGGGGATCAGTCTCATGAGAAGATTAAAAAGCTTCGTCTCCCTCATTTTAATAGGTGTCTTTTTACTTAGCCTCAGTACTCCCGCTTTTTCATTCTCCAAATTTTACGGCTGGTATTGGAGTACGGCAAACAACTACGAAGGCTGGAATGCTTACAATATCGGCTATGGCGGGGTGGGCAATGGTGCTTTTGGAGTTTATTTAAATGGCCAGAGTGATCCTCAGTACTTAAGCCCGTATATCGGATTAAATTCTGGTTCCTGGCCGATGCTTTATATTACCTACCGTAACCACACCCAAAGAACAGATGGTAAACTTTATTATAAGGTATCCGGTATGCCCTGGGATGAAACCCACAGCCGAAGCTTTACTATGATCAATGACGGCCAATGGCGCACCGCAGCGCTTCGCCTCTATGAGGCGCCTGACTATTACGGCTCGAACAGAACCATCGAATCCATAAGAGTTGATCCCCCGCCGGGTGCTTCAGGCTACTTTTATCTCGATAAGGTCTTCTTAGACGTTTGGAGCAAAGATGGCTCATACTCTCC
>DATBWY010000095.1:0-5329 GCA_036514555.1 Candidatus Subteraquimicrobiales bacterium | reverse complement strand
GTCCCTAGGAGTAGCCATCTCAGAGGTTAAACACTTAATAAAAGAAGAAAGAAAGCCGATTTTTCAAATATTAAGAACCTCCAAAGATCCAACTACCAAAACTGTTCTAGCCGAGGATACAGCGGCTCTTTTAGGTGTTGTAATCGCGGCAATCGGCACTTACCTCATGCAAACAACAAAAAGCAGTCTTTTCGATGGAGCAGCCTCTATATTAATCGGAATAATTCTCTTGGTGGTCGCTTTTGTTTTGGCCCAACAATCCCGGGGGTTGCTCTTGGGAGAGGCGGCCTCAACTGAAGACCGTCAAAAAATCAGAGAAACAATACTATCCCATTCTCAAGTTCGTGATGTCATAGATCTTTTAACAATGCACTTAGGGCCCGATGAGATTCTAGTCAACTCCCATCTTAGCTTCAAGGACGGATTGGAAACCGGCCAAATAGAGAAGATAGTTGATGAAATTGAGATGAATATCAGGCGAGTAGTTCCTGAAGCAACACACATTTTTATAGAAGCAGAAACCGGCCAAATTAGCGGGAAAAATCAGGAACAGGGGAAATAGATATTTAGTCGAACTTTTAAAAGACAGAACTTTTTTGGATTTAAAAAGGGCGGTTCAAAATGAGAAAAGCTATAAAAATTCTTTTGGTGCTTTTTTTTATCCCGTTATTTATGGCCTTTTTAATTTTGATAAATCTTCAAGTTACCTTTTTCTCTTCTGAATTTGTCAAAGAAAGACTCCAAGAAAGTGGAATTTACAAGAAGGTCTTAGACCAGTCGGACCTTTTGATTCCCATATTTCCGATGGAAGAGACTAAAATTTCTGATTTTTCGGATCTCTCCTCTAAAAAGGTCAAAGGGCTTATTGATGAAAGCGTGAAACCAAGGGATGTTCAGAAAATGTCCGAGACCGTCATCGATCAGGTTCACGAAATTTTTTCGGGCCGTTCAAGTGACTATGTGGTTGAAATCCCTTTAAAAGACATCAAAGGCAAAATCGAAGCTAATTTGGAAGAGGGTGACCCAATACTTTTGCAACTCGAGGAAAGCCCTGACAAGATCAGCCTTAATTTGTCTTCCGAAGCTGAAGGTTCCCCGAAAACCCCCTTGAATATACTGGAGATCGCCAATCTTTTCACAATTGTTGTCGGTGCTATAACCCTGGGACTACTCATCGTAATCATCTTGATTGCTGGAAACTATGTGGCAAAAATTCGCCTGGCGAGTCTTTCCTTGCTCATTCCTTCAGTTATGGTATTTATTTATTCCCTATTATCCTCGCTAATTATTTCGCGATTTAATTTCAGTTCTTTGGGGGGACTTGATTCAGCGTTCCCAGAAGAAATGGGCCAAGTGGTGATAAGTTCTTTTAAATCTTCGGTAACCTACCTTTTTTTACTTCTTCGTTGGGAAAGCCTAGCCTTGACTATTTTGGCGGCCTTGGCTCTAATTTTGTCTTACCGGATGAAGCCTCGCCTTACCTAAATTAACTGCTAAAATATCCTAAATTTGTCTATCTTTCTTCTCCAGAAGAACCAAGGAGACCCCTTTTACTAAACCCTCTCATCCAAATTTCATACCATTGGGTATATAGGACATTGCAGTTAAGTGCGCTATAATAAGAGCAAGACAATTTAGGCTAGGGGAGTGTTTTAAAATGAAAGTTTTACTGCATACCTGTTGCGCGCCCTGTCTCATCTATCCTCTTAAGGCCCTAGAAGAAGAAGGTTACGAAATCATGAGTTTTTTCTATAATCCCAACATTCAACCCTACGAAGAGTATGAAAAAAGACTCTCGTGCCTCAATGAATTCGCTCAAACCAAAGGAGCGGAAATAACTCAAGGATATTACGATATTGACCGTTTTTTTCAAGATGTGGTGTTTAATGGTAGAGTAAGGTGTTCAAGGTGCTACGCTTTACGGCTGACTGAGACGGCGAAATTTGCCCGGCGGAACAATTATGACGCCTATTCAACAACGCTTTTGGCCAGTCCTCTCCAGGCCGTCAATATCATCGAAAAGATAGGCAAAGTTCTTGGAGAAAAATACCACATTGATTTTTTGGACCGGAATTTTCGTAAAGGTTGGAACGAAAGCGTCGTTGTGTCCAAGGAGTTAGGGCTTTACCGCCAAAACTACTGTGGCTGCATTTATAGTCAAAGAGATCGAAGTCTTCCTCAGCGGTACACTAAAAGATAAGAGAAATGAATTTAGAGAATTTAGGAAAGTTTGTTCTGCTATTGGCTGTTTTTCTTTTTATTGCTGGTAGCCTTATGTATCTGATGGGTAAAGGATTGGGTTTTACTCGCTTTCCCGGAGACATTTTATTTCGGCGGGGCGGTTTTAAGTTCTACTTTCCGTTGGGTCTCTCAATCTTTTTAAGCCTCATTTTAACCATCTTACTAAATCTTTTTTTAAGACGTTAAGAATGAAAACAGAGGAGCTCAACTACTTTCTTCCCAAAAAATTTATCGCTCAAGAACCTGTCAAACCGCGTGATTCCTCCCGTCTATTAGTGCTGGAACGGAAGACAGAAGCCATCAAGCACGCGATTTTTAAGAATCTTCCTGAGTATCTTAATCCCGGTGATACCCTTATCGCCAATAACACGAGGGTTTTTCCGGCCAGACTTAAAGGTTACAAGGCCGCGACCGGAGCCAAGGTAGAGGTTTTTTTACTGCGTGCTTTGAGTGAAAACAGGTGGGAAGCGCTTATAAAACCAGGACGCAAGGTTGTTCCCGGAACAGAGGTTTTATTTGATTTAGATCCAGTGGGTCCGGATCGAGAAAACCATTTTTTTGCGAAAATCAGTCCTCGGGAAAAATTAGTTGGTTTGGCAGAGAATCGTCTTGAGGACGGGAAATGGATTTTCGCATTCCAAGCCGGTGACGATCTTACTGAGCTCATAAAAAGGATTGGGCACGTGCCGTTACCTCCTTATATCCAAAAGCCGCTCGCGGACCCAAAGCGTTATCAAACAGTTTACGCAAAGAATATGGGCTCGGTGGCGGCACCTACAGCTGGTCTTCATTTTACACCGTCCCTAATTAAAAAACTGAAGGACAAAGGTGTAGAATTTACCTTTATCACTCTAAATATCGGTCTTGATACATTTCGTCCCCTAAGCGAAGATAAGCTGTCTGATCACCACATTCACGGAGAGTTCTTTCAGATCCCCTCTTCTTCGGCTAAGATTATAAACCGAGCATTGCGGGAGGGAAGACGTTTGGTGGTGGTTGGCACGACCTCGGCACGGGCCTTGGAATCTGCCGCTTTTGAAGGGGTACCAGAGACTCAAAAGCCGGAAATCGGAGTTTGGAACTCGAGATCAAAAGCCGAAAATCTCCAACCCGGAAGGAGGAATCCAGAACTCGCGACCGGGGACTCAGAACGCAGGATCTGGCAGGTTAAGCCCAAGGAAGGCTGGACCAGTCTATTTATTTATCCCGGGTATAAATTCAGAATTGTGAACGCCATGATAACCAATTTTCACTTGCCAAAATCAACCACCTTAGCTATGGCTGCCGCTTTTGGCGGCAAGGATCTAATCATGAAGTCGTACCAAGAAGCGATGAAGAAAAATTACCGGTTTTTTTCCTTTGGGGACGCTATGCTGATTCTCTAGCGCGAGCCAGGTTTCAATTAAGACACAACGTGGATAGGAACGTGAACAAACAACTTACAATTAAGGTCAGGATAAGGGCGGATGTTCAACTTTGAAGTGTTGGCAAATGACTCCGAGACAAAGGCGAGAGTGGGACGAATTACAACCTCTAGAGGAGTGATTAATACCCCAGTTTTTATGCCAGTTGGTAGCAAAGGAGTGGTAAAAACGCTCACTCCCGAAGAACTAAAAACCTGTGGGGCCGAGATAGTTCTGGCAAACACCTATCATCTTTTGTTAAGGCCCGGTTTCGAGATTGTTAAGGAGGCCGGCGGGCTGCACCGATTTATGCACTGGGAAGGGCCAATTCTCACTGATAGCGGGGGTTATCAGGTTTTTAGCCTAAACGCCTCTCTAAAAGTGACCGACAACGGCATCAATTTCCGGTCCCCTATTGATGGAAAACCACATTTTTTGTCGCCGGAAACCGCTATCGACATTCAGGAAAATCTGGGCGCCGACATTATTATGGTTCTTGATGAGTGTCCTCCATACACCGGTGATTACCAAAAAATAAAAGAGTCCGTTCTGAGAACGATAAGTTGGGCGGCGCGATGCAAAAACGCTCATAATAACGAGGATCAAACCCTATTCGGCATCGTTCAGGGCGGAGTTAACCTTAAATTAAGGAGTTTAAGTCTCGAGCGTACCCTTGAGTTTGGCTTTCCCGGGCTTGGAATCGGGGGCCTCGGCGTAGGTGAGCCGCCAGCGCTCATGTTTGAAGTTCTTGAAGGACTGATTCCAAAGTTTTCTCCGGATATTCCCAGGTATTTAATGGGAATCGGGGACCCTGAAGGAGTACTAGAAAGCATTGCTTTGGGCATCGATATGTTCGACTCCGGTCTCCCGACGAGAATCGCTAGAAACGGAACTGTTTTTACTCATAAAGGTAAATTAAACCTTAGAAACGCCAGGCACACCCGAGATTTTGGGCCGCTTGATTCTGATTGCACGTGTTACGCGTGTCAAAATTATTCCCGGGCTTACTTGCGATATCTTTACAAGATAGGGGAGATTCTTTCTCATCGCCTGCTCTCCTGGCATAATTTGCACTTCTTATTGGGTTTAGTAAAAAGGGCGAGAGAAGCGGTTATCGAAAATTCCTACGGGAAGTTTCTAAAAGAGTTTAAAGATCTTTTTTCCCGTGAAATTTAGATGATTTAGTTTGCTGCTACCGAAATAAAAGAATATGATATTAGGGATACTTTAAGGAACCCCGAGACGCGCTCTAAGAGAGGAGTTGTTATGAGTTCGCCTCAACTTTCAGCTTTGGTGTGGTTGGTTATATTAGTGGGTGTGTTTTATTTTTTTCTGGTTCGTCCTCAGCAAAAGAGGGTGAAAGAACACCAGAAACTCATGGAATCACTCAAAATAGGAGACCAAGTGGTTACTATCGGCGGGATCCACGGTGTTATCAACTCCCTCGGCGAAGAGACCGTTTCTTTAGAAGTGTCCAAGGCGGTAATTTTAACAGTTTCAAGGAACGCCATCAGCCGCAAGAAATAGGACGTTTAAGAAATAAAGTTAAGAAGGGCCTTGTAGAGGAAAAATATTTGTTTTTCTTGTTTCTCTCAGGTAAAATTTTTGCATAAGTCCAATCTTTCGAGCTAAAGCGGTTCGATCTCGGTCTTTAGAATCAATCGTTAGATGGAGGAAGCGTGACA
>DATBWY010000094.1:0-3672 GCA_036514555.1 Candidatus Subteraquimicrobiales bacterium | reverse complement strand
AACCGGAATCGGGCGGACCGGCAAGATGTTCGCCTACGAGCATTATGGAATAGGGCCCGACATTATAACCTTAGCTAAGGGATTGGGGAGCGGTTTTCCTATCGGGGCGATTGTGGCTAAAGACCGGGTGGCTCAGGCCTTCAAGCATAGTGATCACGCTTCCACTTTTGGAGGAGGGCCACTGGCCACCGCGGCCGCTACTATGACCCTAAAGATACTCAGGGAAGAAAAACTGGTGGAAAAAGCCTTCGAGGTTGGAGCCTATTTCAAATCTACACTAGAGGAGTGGGCTCAGAAAAACTCCACGATAAAGGAAGTCCGAGGGATGGGTCTCATGCTTGGACTGGATCTTACCAGGGAAGTTGCTAAAGATATCGTTTTAAATTGTCTTAAAAAAGGTCTTGTCATAAACGGGATTGGCCAAACAATTCTGCGGTTTTTGCCACCGCTTTCAGTTACGGAACAGGAAGTGGATCAAGCGGTAGCTATTTTAGAGGAAGTTTTAAGCACCATCAAGTGACACTGAACGAAAGAGATTGGGGTGCCTGGAGCTCTAAATATCGAAATTGGAGAGTAAATGGAGTCTCTTAAAGGAAAAGATCTGCTTACCCTCAACGAACTCAGTAAGGATGAGATTTTTTACCTTTTATCAAAAGCTTTGGAACTTAAAAGGCTTCGGAACTTAAGGGAGCCTCATCACTTTCTAAGAGATCACACCGTCGCTCTCATCTTTGAGAAGCCTTCGACCCGGACGCGAGTTTCGTTTGAGGTCGGTCTTTCTCATCTTGGAGCATACCCTCTTTTTCTTGAGGCCCAAACTCTCCAGCTTTCCCGGGGCGAGACTCTTGAGGATATGGGGGCCGTCCTCTCCCGGTATGTTGATGGCATTGTTATCAGAACCTTCGCCCAGAAGCGGGTGGAGGATTTGGCGAAAGCGGCCCAAGTTCCGGTGATAAACGGCCTTTCCGACGATTTTCATCCCTGCCAGATCTTAGGGGATCTTTTAACAATTTTAGAAAAAAAGGCGAAACTTGACGGCTTAAAACTGGCGTATCTGGGAGACGGAAACAACGTGGCCCAAACCTTACTGATTGGCGCGGCAAAGGTGGGGATGGATGTTGTGGTTGTAACTCCCAAAGGATACGGCCCCAAAGAAGAAATTGTCGAGCTAGCGGTAAAAGCGCGACAACCTGGTACTACCGTGGCCGTGAGCAATGATCCAGAAGAAGCGAAAGGAGCCGACATTCTCTACACCGACGTTTGGGTAAGCATGGGTCAGGAAAAGAACCCGGACAGAAAGTACGAGTTTATGCCGTATCAACTCAACGAGCGTCTAGTATCATTGGCTAAGCCGGATTGTTTAGTAATGCACTGCCTGCCGGCTCATCGCGGTGAAGAAATAACCAATGCGGTTATGGATGGCCCCAATTCGGTCGTTCTTGATCAAGCCGAAAACCGTTTGCACGTTCAAAAAGCCCTTTTAGTTGCGGCGATAGGCTGACGACAAGCATGACAAGGAAGGCAGGGATAACAGGGAAAATTAGGGAAGGCAGGGAGGGCAAGGATGACACGGATATTAGGAAAATTTTGGTTTTCCCTGAAGTCCTGCTTTCCCTCAGCTCCTTGAAATCCCTGAACTCCTAGGGCGAGAGATGAAATCCAAGAGACAAGAAGCTATCAGGGAAATATTGAGCAAAAAGAGGATTGGAACCCAAAGGGAGCTAGTGCTAGAGTTGAAAAAGAAGGGTTTTAAAACAACCCAGGCCACTCTTTCCCGGGATATCGGAGAGCTGGGTCTTCAAAAGAGCAAGGAAACGGGGGTAAATTTTTACACTTTGCCGACGGGAATTGTTTTGGGGGAGCGTGAAAGTCACCTACGGACTATGGTGAGAGACTTTGTTTTGGGAGTTACGCAAGCGGAGAACTTAATTGTGATTAAAACATCCCCGGGAGCGGCACCAAGTGTGGCGGCGAGTATTGATTACGTACCCTGGGACGAAATATTGGGCACTGTGGCCGGAGATGATACCATTCTCATCGTAACTGGGAACAACAAATTGGGAGAAAAGGTTCGTAAAAAACTGAGGAAACTGCAGAAAGCATAAAGGAAATTCGAATGATTTAGAATTTTACTTTGGAGGAGATGTGGCCAACAAAGAGAAGGTGGTTCTCGCGTACTCCGGGGGCTTGGATACCTCCGTTGCCATTAAGTGGCTCCAGGAAAAGTACGCCATGGAAGTTATCGCGGTGGCGGTGGACGTGGGTCAAGGAGAGGATTTAAAGCCCCTAAGGGAAAAAGCTCTTAAGATTGGAGCGATAGAAGCCGTCATCATTGACGCCCGGAAGGAATTCGTCAACGATTTTATTCTTCCTTCTCTCAAGGCTAACGCTCTTTACGAGGGGAAATACCCGCTGGTTTCGGCTCTTTCGCGCCCGCTCATCTCCAAACACCTGGTAAGAGTGGCTCAAGATTTAAAAGCTACTCACGTTGCTCACGGCTGCACCGGCAAGGGAAACGATCAGGTTCGTTTCGAGATTTCTATCGCTTCCCTGGATCCAAGCTTAGAGATCGTGGCGCCAATTAGAGAGGCTAAGATGTCCCGAAACCAGGCTCTAGAGTACGCCAAGAAACATCAGATACCCCTAAGCACCGGCAAGAAAAGTCCCTACAGTATTGATGAGAACCTTTGGGGAAGAGCCATTGAGGGCGAGGATCTGGAAGACCTTTTGAATGAGCCTAAACCGGAGGCTTTCGAGCTGACCGAAGATCCTCAGGAGGCACCGGATGAGCCCGGATACTTGACGGTCGATTTTGAGGATGGAAAACCAGTCGCTCTAGACGGCAAGACGACCTCCTTTCCCAATCTCATCCAGAAAGTTAATGAGACAGCGGGACGACACGGGTTTGGCCGGATAGACATGATTGAGAACCGGGCCGTCGGCATAAAATCACGTGAACTATACGAGGCGCCGGGGGCGCTCACATTATTGAAAGCCCATAAGGACCTGGAAGAGCTGACCTTAGAGCGGAGTTTACTCCATTTTAAACGCGAGCTCGAACCGGCCTATGCCGAGCTGATTTATACCGGACAGTGGTTTTCACCCTTGAAGCAGGCCCTGGATGCCTTTATCGAAGAGACCCAGCAGTATGTCACGGGAGCGATTAGCCTTAAATTTTACAAAGGGAGCGCGAAGGTGGTTAAGAGAAAATCCGATTATTCCCTTTACGATTTTGGGCTCGCTACCTACGGAAAAGAAGACCAGTTTAGCCACGAATCGGCTAAGGGTTTTATTGAACTTTCGGGCCTGCCTTTAAAAATTTGGGCCCGAAAACACCGCCGCCGTTGAAACAATGAAGAAGGATAAGGGATTTTTTCTCTAGACTCAACCCTCTAGACTTGTCCCTTTTAAAAGGGGGGAATCATGAAAGCTTGGGAAGGAAGATTCAGCAAAAAAACTGATAAAACCGTGGAAGAGTTCACCGCCTCCTTGCCTTTTGATAAGCGTCTCTACAAGCAGGATATAAGGGGGAGTATCGCCCACACGGCCATGCTCGCCCGAACCGAAATTCTTCAGCTAGAGGAGTCCGATCTAATAATCGATGCTCTCCAGGAAATTTATGCCGAGATCGAAGAGGGAAGATTTCACTTTGACCCCGCCGACGAGGATATT
>DATBWY010000093.1:0-11106 GCA_036514555.1 Candidatus Subteraquimicrobiales bacterium | reverse complement strand
AATATCGCCGGCGGAATCAAATTAGCCGCCAAATCCATAGACGATGGAGCGGCTTTAGAAAAGCTTGATAAGCTAATCGAATTCACTAATAAAATTTTGTGAGTTTGTTCGGGGTTCATGGCCCAAATATGGCCTAAAGTTCTGGGCTTTAGAACTCGGGCCTTTAGTCTTGGGCCAACATAAAACATTTTTAATTTTCTTGTGTTAAGCTCATTGCATCAACCCTGTGAATATAGTTTGGAACACTGACTGGAACTTTTCTAGGATCGGTTGCCTTCAGCGAGCGTAATCAGAGCAACTTGAGATGAAAGCGAGCTGAGGGGAGGCGGCAATCTGCGGCCGAAGGTATTGCGGATTCGCCCCCTGAAGTGAGTTTGAGTCCAAAGTCGCGCAAGCTCAAGCGAGCGAAGGCTACCCAGAATAATTTTCATTTTTCATTTATTTAGTCTTGAGTTGCCATGTTTCTTGAAAAATTATTAGAAAATAAAAAGCGCCAACTCAATCATAAGAAGAAAACCGTTAGTTTGAGAGATTTACAAAGTGAGGTTTCTAATCTTTCTCCAACGAGAGATTTTAAGGGTGCTTTAGCCAAACCGGACTTGAGTCTGATTGCTGAGGTTAAGAAGGCCTCGCCGTCCAAGGGAATAATTCGCCAAGATTTTGACCCGGTCAAAATCGCCCGGATCTATGAAACGAGCGGAGCCTCGGCTGTTTCGGTTTTAACCGAAGAAAAATATTTCTTGGGGGGATTTGACAATTTAGAAGCGGTCAAACAGGCTATTTCGCTTCCGGTGCTGTGTAAAGATTTTATTTTCGACCCCTACCAGGTATATGAAGCAAGAGTTCGAGGCGCCGATGCCATACTTTTGATTAAAGCGATTATGGACAAGAAAGATTTGGTCGATCTATACGACTTAGCACAAGACCTGAGCCTCGATTGCCTGGCAGAAGTGCACGCTGAGGATGAATTAGACCAAGTTTTAGCCGCGGAGGCTGAAATCATTGGGATAAACAACCGCGATCTTAACACTTTTGAGGTGGATATTTCCACCACTCCCAAACTCGCTAAGAAGATTCCACAAGATAAAATCATAGTTTCCGAAAGCGGCATTCACACTCACCAGGACGTAGAAGCTTTAAAGAAAACAGGTGTTGACGCGATTTTGGTCGGAGAATCACTTCTCCGGGCGCCTGATATTGGGACTAAAATAAGAGAACTCCTCCGGAATGAGGGATGAGTCTTGAGGGTTGAGCCAAGAGAAAAATAAATTTAATCTTCTAGACTTTAGACTCCTCCCTTATCCCTGCGAGCAGGAGCGAGCGAGTGGTTAGAGTAAAAATTTGTGGGATAACCAATTTAGAGGACGCTTTCTTAGCCGTCAATCTCGGAGCCGACGCTCTGGGCTTTATCTTTACTAAAAGTCCGCGCCGAATTGAGCCGGAAAAGGCCCGAGAGATAATTGACAATCTTCCTCCTTTAGTAAGCAAAGTCGGCGTTTTCGGGGATGAGAACGGAGAGAAAGTAAAAGAGGCCGCCGCCTTTTGCGGTTTGGACACTCTACAGTTCCATGGGGATGAATCACCTTCCTATTGCCAAAATTTTCGATCCCTGTTTAAGGTGATTAAATCCTTTAGAATAAGGAACCTTAAGAGTCTTAAACCCCTTAGTCTTTACAGTGTTGACGCCATTTTACTTGACACTTATAGTAAAGAAGCAATGGGAGGAACTGGAAAAACATTTAATTGGGGAATCGCTAAGGAAGCCCAAGGATTCGGGAGGCCTCTCATTTTATCCGGAGGGCTCAATCCATCAAATGTTACCAGAGCCATAAATTTAGTTGAACCTTACGCGGTTGATGCCTCAAGCGGTGTCGAACTGTCACCCGGCAGAAAAGATCCAGAGAAACTTAGAGCTTTTTTTGAGGCGGTAAAACAGATTGATCGAAGCTAGAGTAGCTGAGGTCTCATAAAAGGAGCGTTATGATTTTGCCCGATAGTAAGGGACATTTTGGGAAGTTTGGGGGAACATTTGTCCCGGAGACTTTGATGAGCGCTCTCGGCGAGCTCGAGGTGGCTTACGCTCGCTTTAAAAAAGACCGCGATTTCCAAAAAGAGCTTAACTTTTATCTTAAAGATTACGCCGGAAGGCCAACCCCTCTTTTTTTCGCTGAAAGACTTACCACCCATTTTGGAAGAGCCAAGATTTACATAAAGCGTGAGGACTTAGCCCACACCGGAGCCCATAAAATAAACAATACCTTAGGCCAGGTTCTTTTGGCTAAAAAAATGGGAAAGGAAAGGATTATCGCGGAAACCGGGGCCGGCCAGCACGGGGTAGCCACGGCGACGGCGGCGGCGATGTTTGGCATTCCCTGTGAGGTTTACATGGGGGAGGAGGATATAGAAAGACAATCCCTTAACGTTTTTAGGATGAAACTTTTGGGGGCAAAAGTTATCTCCGTCACTAGCGGCAGCAAGACCTTAAAAGACGCTATTAACGAGGCCTTGCGGGATTGGGTAACCAATGTCAGGACGACTTTTTATGTTCTTGGTTCGGTTGTTGGCCCCCATCCCTATCCGATGATGGTTCGCGATTTCCAGACCGTGATTGGCAAGGAAACCAAAAGGCAGATTTTAAAGCACGAGGGTCGCCTGCCCGATTACATTTTGGCCTGTGTGGGCGGAGGAAGTAACTCCATCGGTATTTTTTATCCCTTTATCGGGAAGGGCCCGAAATTGATAGGGGTCGAGGCCGGAGGTTTCGGGGTAAAAACCGGCCAGCACGGGGCGTCTTTAACCAAGGGCCAGCCCGGAGTTCTTCACGGCTCTCTCAGTTATATTCTTCAGGACAACTACGGTCAGATTAGCACAACCCACTCCATTTCGGCCGGTTTGGACTACCCCGGAGTGGGACCGGAGCACAGTTATCTAAAGGACGAGGGGCTTGTAACCTACGTTACCATTACCGACAAAGAAGCGCTGGCGGCGTTCCAACTTCTTTGTAGAACCGAAGGTATTTTGCCGGCCCTTGAACCGTCCCATGCTTTAGCTTATCTTTCTAAGTTGGCGCCAAAGCTATCTAAGGACCAGATTATCGTGGTTAATTTGTCGGGGCGGGGCGACAAGGATGTTCAAGTGGTGGCGGAAGCGCTCACCGCTTTCGAAGGAAAGAAAAGTTAGAATATTTAATGACCAATGACCAAGCCCGGAACCTAAGCACAAGCGAAAAAACCACAGAAAAAAAATGTAGTGGCAGAGCTTGCTCTGCTTTAGGCGAGTAAACTCGCGCACTACGAGAAACATTTTAATTTTGCCAGCCTGCCAGCCCTACGCCCCAGACATTGACGGGCAGGGATTGTAATTTTGCATTTTAAATTTTTCTTTTGTTTCATTGGTAATTGGGATTTTCCTAAGTAGTGGATTTGATTTCCGAGGATAATGAATAGAATTACTGAAAAATTTAAACAACTTAAACGAGAAAGTCGGACCGGTCTCGTTCCCTATATAATGGCGGGCTATCCTTCCTTGCGAGCTTCCCAAAAGATTATCGAATCTTTGGCGAAAATTGGGGCGGATCTTATCGAGATCGGGATTCCCTATTCCGACCCTTTAGCCGACGGAACAACTATCCAAAAGGCCGGAGAGGTGGCCTTGTCCCAAGGAATTTCCACACCCCAAGTTTTAGATATGGTAAAGGAGGTTCGCAAAAATTTTGATGTTCCCCTAGCCATTATGTGTTATTACAATCTAATCTATAAATACGGACTAAAAGATTTTGTTGACGATGCTTACTCCTCGGGTATCGATGGGGTGATTATTCCGGATCTTCCTCCTGAAGAGGCCTCATCATGGCTTGGGGCCGCCAACAATCGGATCGGAACCACTTTTTTGCTGGCTCCAACTTCGAGTAGGGAAAGGATTGAAAGGATCACTAGAGCTTCTCAAGGGTTTATTTACTGTGTTTCCTTGACCGGGGTTACCGGGGCCCGCCAAAAGCTTTCCCCGGATCTAACCGAATTTATCTCGAGTGTTAGGCGGGCAACGAAGAAACCCCTGGCGGTGGGTTTTGGAATCTCTACCGCGTCTCAGGCCCGAGAAATCGCCAAAATATCAGACGCGGTCATAATCGGGAGCGCCCTGATCGATAAGATTGAAACGGGACGGCCGGAACAAGAGCAGGTTAAAAAGGTGGCTGATTTTGCCAAGGGAATTCTAGAAGCTATCAAGAGTAGGTAGTCTGGATCTCTAAAAGCGCCGTACAACGAGCGGTGAATCAAATAGAGTATTCTGGAGCTATGATGCCCAAATTTTTTAGTGAGAACCATCCACGCATAAATCGCCTATCGCGAAAAAAAGAAGTGCCGGTCGGAATCTGGTCCCGATGCGCCCATTGTAACGGGACGGTTTCCCAAAACGAGCTTAAGAAAAACTGGTGGGTTTGCCCAAAGTGTGACTATCACTACCATTTGTCTCCGTCGGGATGGATAGATTTTTTGTGTCCAGATTTTGAGGAGTGGGACGCCAAGCTTGAGCCGGTCGATCCTTTGAAATTTGTGGCCAATAAATCTTATAAACAAAGCTTAAAGCAGGCTCAGGAGAGAACCGGTTTCTCGGAAGCGGTGGTCACCGGTGAAGCGGCCCTCAGCAAGCATAAAATCGCCCTCGCCGTTATGAACTTTGATTTTATCGGCGGCAGCATGGCCTCGGTGGTGGGCGAAAAAATTACCAGAGCCATTGAGAGAGCCACGGATATGAGGTTTCCGTTAATTATTATTTCTTCGTCGGGCGGAGCGAGAATGCAAGAAGGGATATTTTCGTTGATGCAGATGGCAAAGACTAGTGCCGCCGTTGGAAGGCTCCATCAGGCCAAAGTTCCTTTTATCTCAGTGCTTACCCATCCTACTACCGGAGGGGTCGCGGCGAGCTTCGCCTTTCTGGCCGATATCATTTTAGCGGAGCCCCGAGCCCTGATTGGTTTTGCGGGTCCCCGGGTGATCGAGCAGACCATCAGAGAAAAACTACCCCGAGGGTTTCAAACGGCCGAATTTCTCTTAGAGCGCGGAATGATTGACAGGGTCGTGAAGAGGCCAGATTTGAAAGAAACTCTGGTAAAGCTGTTAAATTTTCTAGCGAACGACCACGACACAAAAACGGGAAAGAGCAAGAAAGATAGCTGGGCTAAGAAACCCGCATAGAGATCTTCGCACACCCTGAAATGGAGGAAAGCGTGCCTAAATTCGCCTTCGAGTTCGAAAGGCCGGTGGTTGAACTTGAAGCCCACCTGGAAGAGCTTAAAAAATCTCCCTTAGCTTCTAAAACAGATATTGCTTTAGACATCAAGTATTTCGAGAGAGAACTGGAAAAGCTAAAACTCAGAGTCTACTCTGATCTTTCCCCTTGGGAAAAAGTTCTGCTTGCCCGGCACCCCGAACGGCCCCGGACTCTCGACTATATTAGACTAATATTCTCAGATTTTACCGAACTTCACGGTGATAGAAATTTTCGAGACGATCCGGCGATTGTGGGGGGATTATGTTATATAGATCACCAAAAAATTGTAGTGCTCGGCCATCAAAAAGGGAAAAACGCTAAAGATAATATCGCCCGGAACTTCGGTATGCCCCATCCGGAGGGATACCACAAAGCCCTGAGGCTGATGAAACTGGCCGAAAAGTTTGATCTGCCGGTTATTTCTTTCATCGATACCCCCGGCGCCTTTCCCGGAGTGGCGGCGGAAGAACGGGGTCAAGCTCTGGCTATTGCCAAAAACATCATGGAGATGAGCCAGGTTAATACCCCAATTATCGTGGTTTTAATTGGCGAAGGAGGCTCAGGCGGCGCTCTGGCCTTGGGAGTAGGAGACAAAGTTTTTATGCTGGAGAACGCTTACTACTCGGTCATTTCTCCGGAAGGATGTGCGAGTATTCTCTGGAAGGATGGCTCGAAGGCGCCGGAGGCCGCCAAGGTTTTAAAATTAACCGCCGAGAACCTCCTGGAATACGGAATAATTGACGGCATTATCGACGAACCCTTGGGAGGAGCCCATCGCGATATAGATCTGGTCGCCTATAAACTCAGGAACACTCTTCTTGGGGCTTTAAAAGAGTTAAAAAATATCCCTCTTGAGACCGTGATACAGAGCCGCTATCAGCGTTTCCGAAAGATCGGCGCCTTCCAAGAAAAACCCTAAATCAGTTATTGGTTCACAGTTCACAGTTCATAGTCGCAATATGGACAAAGTCTAAAGGCCCGCCTGCCGGCAGGCGGGACCGATGCCCAGGACCTTGGACCGATACAAACGAGGTCCGAGTTTGTACTTCTAGGTCCGAATTCCGGTTTGTGGTTTAGAGTTGGGGATTGGCGTTTACTGTACGGCAGCAGCGGCGTTTATTAATCCCCAGCCGTATTGGTAGTCTTTACCAACCACTCCAAGATCGTCAGCGGTTGATTCGAGTACTTGGCGAACTCCGCTTGGAGTAGTAGCCGTTCCTTTGGAGATAACCAAGGCCGCGGTTCCAGCTGCATGAGGGGTAGCCATTGACGTTCCTTGAAAAAACCAATAGCCGAATTGGTCCGTTTTTTTGGTAGTTGGGTTAAAAGTATTTTGTAGCACTCCATCACCGTATCCATCACCGTTTTGGTCAACGTAAATGTCGCCGCCGGGAGCAACTAAATCGAGGCTGGCACCGTAATTTGAGTAATAGGCTAACGTTTCATCGTAGCGGGTGGCGCCAACGGCGATAACATAAGCATTATAGGCTGCCGGATAGGAGATGACACTGGCACCGTCATTACCCGCCGCAGCCACAATCGTTACGCCCTTGTTGTACGCGTAAGCCACCGCGTCTTCGAGATATGTGGCGGAATAGGGTCCACCCAGTGAGAGGTTAATCACTTTGGCGCCGTTATCAGCCGCCCAGCGAATACCGTTGGCAATATTTGCATAGGTTCCATAGCCATTCTTGTCGAGAACTTTGATCGGCATAATGCTGGCTTTAAAAGACACCCCGGCCACGCCGACACTATTATTGGTTGACTGGGCAATGGTCCCCGTAACGTGGGTACCGTGGCTGTTATCATCGTTAGGGTGAGTATCTTTATTGACAAAATCGTAACCCGAGACAAAGGAAGTTTGGGCTAAATCCGGAGCCCGGTAGTATCTTACTTTTCGAGTGGGACTATAATTTTCATAGGCCACCCCGGTATCAACAACCGCTACAGTTGTACCCGAGCCTTGAGTTACATCCCAAGCACTGTTCGTATTAATTCCTCCGTAATTTGGGTTATCAAGATGCCACTGGTAGATGTAAAAAGGATCATTTGGCACCATTGAAGCTTGAGCAATGTAGTTAGGCTCAGCATATTCAACATCACCGCGACTGCGGTAACGTTTCAAGGCCTTTCTGACGCTGTCGCCCGATGAAAGGGTTACTTTTTGAAAATGGCCCTTTCCCTTGAGTTTAACTATAATTTCATCGGTTTTGTAGGTGGTTGGCGACTGAGGGTTTGACCATGTTTTGAAATCTGGTTTTGCCTGAACAACGCCACCAAAATTGACTAAAACGAGGCTTGTGACAAGAGCGAGGATAAAAAGGATAGATGTTTTTTTCTTCCCAATAGCCATTATGTCCTCCTTTATAAAATCACAATATATCATTTTCCGGCGCTTTTGTCAACGTTAAAGAGCTATCAGCTTCATTGGAAAATGTATCAAAATTACAGTTAGGCATACCAGCCAACTGCCAACTACTAAATAACAATCAACCATGAACAATTAACTGAATACTGGTGCCGAAGGGGGGAGTCGAACCCCCAAGGGCCTAAGCCCAACGGATTTTGAGTCCGCCGCGTCTCCCAGTTCCGCCACTTCGGCTTATTTTTGACCTCGTCCCTCGTCCTTCGCCAAATCGATTATAGATTCAGCAAAAATCAGTGTCAATTTTCAGAATCGGAACTCGTAACTCGTAACTTCTGCCCTAGGACTTAACTCTTTCCCTTCTCCTTGCTTTTGCCTTCCGTCCTTCGCCCTTCATCCCTCGACCTTTTACCCTTTACTCTCCATGACCCTTAGCCCTTGACCCTTGACACCTAATACCATAGTTCACTCGCGTCTTTCATTATTGCCTCCTCAAAGGATAAAGGCTAGAATTTATTTTGAGATGAAAACCGCGAAAACCGCCAAAACGACGACCAAGAAAAAAATCGTTCTAATTGACGGCCCAAGCCTTGTTTACCGGGCTTTTTATGCCTTGCCTACCACTCTTGCCACTAAGGAAGGCCTAATAACCAACGCCGTATACGGTTTTACAAGCATGTTAATTAGGCTTCTAGGTGATGTAAAACCCGATGTTTTGCTGGTGGCTTTTGATAAACCCGGTCCCACTTTCAGGCACGAGGCTTTTGAAGATTACAAGGCCCATCGACCCGAAACGCCCGATGATTTAAAAAGCCAAATTCCTTTAGTCAAGGAAATTCTGGAAGTTTTGAAAATTCCCCTGCTTGAAATGGCAGGATTTGAGGCGGACGATATCTTGGCAACATTGGCTAAGAAAGGGTCGGAAGAAAAGGACGAAGTAATTATCGTTACCGCTGACCGGGATATGCTCCAACTGGTAAACCGTGAGGTGACCGTGATGTCAACTCGCCGGGGAATTACCGATATGAAGGCCTACAATCCCCAAAACGTTACGGAAAGATTTGGCCTCCCCCCGGAAAAAATCCCTGATATGCTTGGTCTAAAAGGAGACCCCTCCGACAACATTCCGGGGGTCCCGGGGATTGGCGAGAAAACCGCCGCTAAACTCATTCAAGAATACGGCACCATTGAGAAGGTTTTAGAAAATATCGACCAAATTCCCCAAAGATTCCAAAAGGCGCTAAAGCAACACAAAGAACAAGCACTCTTAAGCAAAGAATTGGCCACCTTGATATATGATGTCCCTATCGAGGTAAACTTTGACCAATACAGAGTGGGAGAGTGGGAAGACGAAAAAGTGGCCGAGCTTTTTTCTTCTCTTGAGTTTAACACTCTTTTAGAAAGGCTTAAGATTCCAAGTTTAGCGAAAACGAAGGTTAAAGAGGAGTCTTTTGGGGAGACCAAAGTTGTCGCCAGCGAAAATGATCTAAAAATGCTCGGCGAAAAACTGGACAAATGCCAGGAGATTGCTTTAGAAATTGTGGCCGGGGCGCCCAACTTGTTTGGTCAAGGCCTGGAAGCCCTAATAATTGCGCCCAAAGAAAACAAGGAAAACAAAGAGCTCAGGGAACCCAAGGAACCCAAGGAAAACCTGGCTTTTTACTTACCAATCGATACCAAATTACAAACCTTAAGTTTTATCAGGCCTTATCTGGAAGATGATTCCCTAAAAAAGGTGGTTTACGACGGAAAATCCCAAATTATAACTTTGAACAGGGAAGGGATAAATCTTAAAGGCCTGTCCTTTGACGTTTTAATCGCCGCTTATCTCTTAGAGCCTACGGCCGCGGAATATCCCTTGGCGAACCTTATTGAAAAATATCTTCTTGCCAAGCTACCGTCGCCGGAGTCAACCAAGAACCTAGGCCAGCGCGCTTTAGCCTTGCTTAAGCTGAAACAAGTCCTCGAAGAAGAACTGAAACAAAGAGGTCTTTGGAGGCTCTTTATAGAAGTGGAGGTGCCTCTTGTTTCCGTCCTCGCCAAAATGGAGATGGACGGGGTAAGCATCGACTCCGCCGCCCTCAACGATTTTTCCAAAGAAATTGAGCTTATGATTTCCAAATTAGAAGAGGAGATTTTCAGTCTGGCGGACGAACAGTTTAACATAAGCTCGCCTCAACAGCTTCGAAAAATCCTCTTTGAAAAGCTGGGCTTGAAAACCCAGAAAAAGACGAAAACAGGATATTCCACCGATTCCTCGGTGCTTATTAAGCTGGCTTCGGCCCATCCCATTATTGAGAAAATCCTTAATTACCGGGAGTTGACCAAGCTTAAATCGACCTATACCGATGTTTTTCCCAAATTGATCGATAGCCAGAGCGGGCGTCTTCACACCTCTTTCAACCAGACGGTCACGGCCACAGGGCGGCTTTCCTCCAGCAACCCGAATCTTCAAAATATTCCCATTAGAACGGAGCTTGGCCGGCGCATCAGAGAAGCGTTTGTAGCCAAAGACCCGTCTCACAAGCTTTTAGTGGCGGACTATTCCCAGATTGAACTTCGAATTCTAGCCCATCTCGCCGAGGACAAAAATCTACTTAAGGCCTTCGAGGAGGGGAAAGATATCCACCGGGCAACCGCCAGCGAGGTTTTTGGTGTTGAGCCCGAAGATGTTACCCCGCAGATGCGTCGCCGGGCGAAAGCGGTCAACTTTGGGATTGTGTACGGGATAAGCGGCCGCGGCCTGTCCGAACAGTTGAGGATTTCAAAGGAAGAAGCCCAGGATTACATCGATAAGTATCTTGAGCGTTATCCCCAAGTCAAAGAGTTTATGGAGAAGATTATCGCCCAGGGCTACCGCGATGGTTGCGCCAGAACGATTATGGGGCGCTTGCGGGAACTGCCTGAGCTTAAAAGCAGCAACTACCAGATTAAAAGTTTTGGGGAAAGATTAGCCATTAACACCCCTATTCAGGGAAGCGCCGCCGACATTATCAAAATGGCCATGGTAAAATTGGACAAGAAGCTTGAGGAGGCCAAGCTTAAGACCAAGATGCTCCTCCAGGTCCACGACGAGCTGGTATTTGAGGTCCCCAAAAATGAAACGGACCGCGCCAAAAGCCTCATTAAAGAAGTGATGGAGAACATCTATCCTTTGAAGGCGAAGTTAGAAGTAGACATCGTAACCGGCCCAAACTGGAGAGAAGCCCACTAACGCTCTCCCGGAGGTTTTAATTAATCGTCTCTTGAAACTTTTTTATGCCCGCTCATTTGGTTACTTCATTTTTGGAGTGATAACGCGAATTCCTGATATTAACCCCTAAAGGAGCACATTAGACTTTAAATATATTATTGTGGTAAACTTATACAGGAAATTTTACCAACGTTAAGGCAAAGGAGGCCATTGATGGAATGGAAGATTCTAAGATTAAATCTCCCAACAAAACCAGTGAGGTAAGGGAGTCAGAGGT
>DATBWY010000092.1:0-4559 GCA_036514555.1 Candidatus Subteraquimicrobiales bacterium | reverse complement strand
CCAACTCCAACAAACATCTCTACAAAATCCGAACCGGAGATGGAGAAAAATGGAACCCCGGCTTCTCCGGCAACCGCCCGAGCCAACAAGGTCTTTCCGGCCCCCGGCGGTCCGTAAAGAAGAACGCCCTTAGGAATCTTTGCCCCTAAGTTGATAAACTTCCCCGGACTTGCCAGAAAATCCCGGATTTCTTCTAGCTCCTCTACCGCTTCGTCGAGACCAGCGACATCCTTAAAAGTAACTCGTGGCTGATCTTTGTTCACTTTTTTGGCCCGACTCTTGCCGAAAGCCATTACCCGAGAACCTCCCCCCTGCATCTGCTGGAGCATAAAAATCCATATGGCAAGAATAAGCACGAAGGGGAGAAATTGGGAAACTATTAACCACCATTCCGCCTGTTTTTGGGGATCAACTGTGACTTTCTTAACATCGTTCTGGATCAAAAACTTCTGAGCGTCAAAATTTTTAGAGACCGGCACCTCAAATTCGGTCTTTCCGCCCTCTAACTTGCCTCTGATTATGTTATCCCGGTCATAAATAGTTGCCTCTACCACCCGATGTCCTCTAACTTCGCGCATAAACTCGGTTAAGCTTTTTGATTCCGGTTTTGAAGTGCCAAAGACTCGGAAAGCGATGAACAATATTAATATGGCTAAAAGGAAGTAAAAACCACCACTTCTTAGGACTCTTTTCACTTTTCCCTACAAACTAAAACTAAAATCCCCAATAAAAGCCTATCATAATTTAGGTGTCGGGGCAATGTGGGTTCTCTCACTGATAGTCACTATTAGTGTATACATGTTCCCTTATAGTACACAAAGACTTAAGGTTGCGGTACTTCTCATCGTAATCAAGGCCGTAACCCACCACAAACTTGTCTGGAATTTGAAATCCAACGTACTTAATGTTTAAGGGAGACCGCTTTTTGTGCTCCTTGCTCAAAAGAACACAAAGCTCTAAGCTTTTGGGTCGCCGGGATTTTAGATTTTTCATTAGGTAGTTAAGAGTAAGACCGGTATCCACAATGTCCTCAACTATTAGAACGTGTCTTCCCTTAATGTCTTCGTCCAAATCTTTCAGAATCCTTACCACCCCCGAAGTTTTAGTGGCCGAACCGTAGCTTGCCACGGCCATAAAATCAATTTCTACCGGCAGAGACAGGGCCCGGGCTAAATCCGCCAGAAAAACAGTGGCTCCCCGAAGAATCCCGATCAGCAGAACCGATTTTCCTTTGTAATCCTCGGAAATTCTTTTGGCAAGTTCACTAATTTTCGATTCGATTTGCTCTTCTGTGAATAATACCTTCTCAATGTCGTCACGAACAACTTCAACATCCATTTTGCACCATTTCAATCCATTCCCTTGGCCCTTAAAATTAAGGCGTTCTCTGTTTCTGTGGTAATCTTAAACCGATCGTCTATTCGCAAACCCACCAGCCAAACAATCTCCCCGCCCGAAATAACAAGGGGCGTTAGCCTTCTAACCCTTATGGGAATCTTCTCATCGACAAAAAAATCTTGAAGCTTCTTCTTATCTTTCATCCCAAGAGGCCTAAAGCGGTCCCCGGGCAAAGGAAAACGCAAATGAAGCGGTAGCTTGAGAGAAGCAATGTCAAGTTGCGCCAACCTCTTCTCATTATTCTTCTTAGGCTGTCCTAAATCCTTTGCTTTCCTAAACTTAGCTTCGATTTTCAGACCAACCCCGGGAAGTTCCGTAATACCGGGTACTTTAACGACTATTTCGGTCAAGGAAGGTGGTTGAAGAGCCTCCTTCTTCTTAGCGATTATAAGGTTCTCGTACTCCATAAAAATGGCTAGATTTTTCGTTACATCCAGGCCCAGCTTGGGCTCTCCTTTATCGAGGGTCTCCAAAACAAGATCGATGTGTTTAAACTCAATCCCTCTTAAATCCCCTTTAACAACTCTAATTGCCTGGCGGATAATTCTTCTCTGGAGGGCCACCGGCAGTAACTTTAGCTTAGACAAGGGAAGCTTAACTAAACTATTCTCAACCGCCGCTATGTGTTCAAACTCTTTTTTGGCCACAATTTCTAGGTAACTGCCGTCTTTTTCCAGGATATCCATAACTCTTAAAATATTCTTCTTGAAACCCGGATTACACTCTTCCAGAACCGGCAGGAGATTGAGCCTCACCTTATTTCGAAGAAACTTAGGGTATAAATTGCTGTTATCTCTTCGGAACTTAAGCTTCTTTTGCCAACAATACTCGATAATTTCCTTTCTATTAACTTCAATAAGGGGGCGGATGATTCGGGCTCTCCGCGAGGGAATTCCCTGAAGTCCCTCTGTCCCCGCTCCTTGAAGAAGACGCATTAGAAAGGTCTCGACCTGATCATCCGCCTGATGGCCCAGCGCGATTTTATTGGCCTTAATATCATCAGCTACTTCAGTAAGTAATTTGTACCTAATTTTCCGGGCCCCGTCCTCGGGAGACACTTTTTCGCGCTCAACATATTCAGGAACGTTAAAGGTCAGCGTTTTGCAGGGTAAACCTAATTTTTCGGCTTGTCTCTGAACAAAAGAGGCATCGCTAGCGGCGTCCGCGCGCATCTGGTGATTTAGATGAAAGAGTTGAATCCGTAAATCAAAAAGGGACCGGAACCGAAGGAGAATATTTAATAAAACAATTGAATCTGGACCTCCGGAAGCAGCAACCAAAACCTGATCGCCGGTGTCTAGCATTTCAGATTTTTTAATGGTAGCTAAAACTTTCTCCTCAAGAGAACTTGTCGTCTGACTTGGAAGCTCGGCCATTAAAAATTACTCCTTCGATTTTATCTTTGTGGCATACCCTGATAAGAGCTAGATTTCGGAAAAATTTACCGCTCTTTTGTTCCTTTCGCGTTGCCAAACAGGGTAAGAAAAAGGAATTTTGAGTGAAGTTTAAAGAGGTTCTCAACGAATCGTTAAGGACCTCACTGTGTCTTGGTGCTGTTCAGAACTTAGAAATCAACTAAATATTGGTTTTTATTTTACCACTTTAAAAGAAAATTGGTAGTGGCGGCGGAACGAGTGGCACCGGTATGAGGAAACAAAAAGGCCCAAAAATCTATCCTCTAGAAGTTCAAGATATCTTTTTGGGCCTTTAAACCTTTAAAAGACGGAAGTTAATGAAGTGCTTTTTCAGATAGTGACACAAAAGTTCTTGTCTCTTTGACCCCATTTAGCTTCAAAATTCTATTTATAAGAAGGTCCCCGCAATTAGTAATAGAAGTTCCTCCCTTTGTCACGGCCATGATGTCATATTCGCCGGCAACCGCGGCAACCTCTCTAATTTCAGGAAATTTAGCTAAACTTTGAACTAGGGGTCTTATTTCTTTTGGTTCCGCTCGAATCGCAATATAAGCTTTCACTATCTTCACCTCCTTTCAATTATGAAACTACTACATTCAAAAAGATTTTCCTTTTTTTAAATGAATTAATTTTATTATCACTAAACCTAAAGGGCGGTCTTTTAACGGCTTTTTAAAACCAATACACCGCTTAAGATCGCTAAAATAATGAAGAGGAGGAGGATCGAAAAATGGCCCCTGTGAATGATCCAGTGCCAGGTAAACGGAAAATCAAACGCCTCTAAAGTCCTTTGCGTCTCTTCGAGAGTCGTAAAATAAGCCGAGGTATCCTTGTCTAAATTTAGAGTCTTTAAAACTTGTACGTCCTTCTGAACCTTTTTAAGGGCCGCATAAAAAAGGGCCGCGTCATTAAGGGGCGGCTTGAAAATTAAACCTGCGTCCCCTTTAGTGATGCCCCATTTTTCTAAGCCCAAGCGAGCTTCTTTTAGCTCTGCGGCCATCTCCTCAAAACTCGATGCTTCCTGGGCGTTCTGAATCTTAACCGTAATATCTGCGTTAATCCGGGAGTCGATAAATACAATCCGGCCCAATAAGATTAACAAAACAATAAAGGCTAGGGTATAAAGCACTCCCCAAAAAGTTTTCACTTTGCCTCTCGGTCCGTTAGCCCCTAAAACAAAAAGGGCGAGGGGCTTAACTACTTACCCCTCGCCGCCAAGCTAAGTTTGTTTACCTTTAATCTTATTATAAATGATTACTGAAAGTAGCGAAACCACTTCTAAGAGGCACGGAGTTATTTTTGGTCCGCACCGGGGATGAGAGCGATTAGTGTGGCGGGGTAAGAGCTCAGGGTTTAGATCTCAAGAGTTTTTTAAAAAAGGGTCTTAAACCAAAACAAGTAGGAGGATTTCTCCTACTTGTCGGATGAAGTGAAGAATGAAGAAACGTTGGATCGCTTCGGCTTATATATTCGGCAAATTTTCGAAAAAACTTTATTTTTTTGCCTTTTTTTTCTCGAAGTGCAAATTTTTTGCTCCCTTTAAGCTGCGCCGCCTAACCATAAAGTTAATAAACCCGAGTCCGAGACGAAACTGGCCTTAATTGGAATAAAAAGGACCACAATTATTGGTGGTGGGAGAGTTATTCATCCGGAGTTAGAAAAATGGGGGCACCTGGGCTTATAAATTGAATCCGGCCCCGATGGTTTTGGTTAAACCTGATGATGTACCGGAACCGGCCGGCTTTT
>DATBWY010000091.1:0-2347 GCA_036514555.1 Candidatus Subteraquimicrobiales bacterium | reverse complement strand
CTGTTTGGTTGAGGGTTCGCAGAGCCGGTTTCACTGGAGACCGAATCCCCAGCCAGGACCGGCCCCGGGGAGTTGCTGATCTCCGTGGTTAAACTGTTATCCTGGGGGTAAAAGAGGTCAGGATTAGGCGCGGCGGCCGGTTTTTGGTAATAGAAGGTAATTATTTCCTTGTAAACATTTTGATTCGGACCAGTAGCTTCCGCTACAAGTTGGTGGTATCCCTCGCTAAGACCAAGAGCGTTCCAGGTAATATAGTAGGGTGGCGAACCAAGGATTGCTATCAGTACTTGGTCCACATAAAGCTTGACCTCGGTTGCTTGAATTTCCCCTTCGGTCGTTACCTCAATTGTAAGGGGGCTGCTCACGTTTGCGCCGGCGTTGGGAGAGATTATTTTGATGCCCGGGCCCGCGTTTGGGGGCGAGGAATTTTTGGGCAAGACGTTCCAAACCTCAGGATCCTCAAAACCTAAAACAAACGCTCCGCTACCAAGTCCGCTGTTCGCGATCACCTCGTATTTCTCTCTAAAGCTTTGGGCGTTTTCGAACCAAACTTGATGGTTCTGCCCGTTTTGAGTGTAGAGAAAATAAGGAACGCGGAATGAAGAGTGATAGCTCACGGCTGCTCCAACTCTTTTGCTAAGATCCAAGATTTCGAGGTAGCTTAAGGAATTTTTGGATACCGGCGGTGAAGTTTTGAAGTCGTAGCCGTAAAAAGGAAGACCCATTACGAGCTTGGAGGGCGGGATGACATTTTTGGCATAGGATGATACTTGTTGAATGAAGCCGAGCGAGGCCACTGGTCCGGGGTCGGCCGCGGTCCAGTGTTCATCATAGGCCATGATAAAGATAATGTCGGCATAATTGCCTAAGGACGGGTAGTCAAATGGGTATCCCCAGTCATTATCAGGGCTGTCGCTTGTTTTGGCCGGCACCGCCAGGGCGAGCATTTTACCGCTTGAGTGAAGTTTTCGGGCTAAATCCCTAACCAAAGCGGTGTAATCGTCACGGTCGGTTGCTGAGAGGTTCTCAAGGTCTAAGGTAATGCCCTCAAAGGCGTTTCCTGTCACCAAGTTATAGACATTATTGATAAAATTATCTCGATAGGAAGGAGTGCTCAGAAGGGAGTGAACTTTTTCCTGGTCCCATCCCTCTTCCGACCAGTTATACAGGTTGGGAAGGACTTTCACCCCTTTGGATCGAGCTAGCTCAAGCATGTTGTAGTCACCGACTTCGCCTTGAATGGTTCCTCGACCGTCATTTGACAGGTACCACATGGGCGAGATATACCTAATCTTGTCCGTATTGTTAGCGAAAGATTGATACTGGTTAGCCTCGGCTCCAGTCCAAGGATAAAAGGCAAAAAATCCGGCCCGCTCCGCCATTGCCATAGGGATAAAAATCACGACTAGAAAAATCGCGGCTAAAAAAGCGATAAAAAATAGGCGATTTAAAGCCTTAAAATGGCTTAAGCCCATTTCTCTTCTCCTTCGACCAGTTTTTTGATTCACTATATCTATCGGCAAAAAACCGACGTATTTTAATGTTTAAGCACAAAGGAGCAGCTGCTAATCTTGAGAGAAAACAATAAAAAGGAAAAAAAGAAGTTATTTGGCTTAGGCCCCAATGTTATTATTTTAGGCGTGGTCAGTTTTTTTCAAGACGTGGCTTCCGAAATGATATACCCCCTTCTTCCGTTCTTCCTCGCCGACGTTTTGAGAGCAAACAAGGCTTTGATTGGCCTAATAGAAGGTATAGCCGAATCCTCGGCCAGCGTCTTCAAAACCCTTTCGGGGTGGCTGTCCGATAGATTTAAGAAGAGAAAGGGACTTATACTAAGCGGTTACTCTATTTCGTCCGCCAACAAGCCGCTGCTTTCGCTTACCGTGTCGTGGTGGCAAGTTTTGGCCTTAAGATTTTCCGACCGGGTGGGAAAGGGATTAAGAACCGCTCCTCGAGATGCCTTAATTGCTGATGTAACACCGGTTGATCAGCGGGGAAGGGCCTTCGGTTTTCACCGCGCGGCCGATACCTTAGGGGCAGTAGTAGGGCCCCTATTAGCCTTTTTGCTTCTGCCGCTTTTGAACAACAACTATCGAACAATTTTTTTGATCTCTTTTCTGCCCGCTCTCGCCTCTGTTTTATTGATTTTCCTGGTTCGGGAGAAAAAAACTTTGCACAGCGAGAAAAAGGTTACTCTCAAATTCCTCTTTGATAGGAAATTTACCTTTTTTTTGCTGGTAGTGACCATTTTTGCTTTGGGTAACTCGAGCGATGTCTTTCTACTGCTTCGGGCCCAAAATTTAGGAATGGTTTTAAAATATGTCCCCCTGGCGTATCTTATCTTCAA
>DATBWY010000090.1:0-7985 GCA_036514555.1 Candidatus Subteraquimicrobiales bacterium | reverse complement strand
TAAACGGATTTTCTTTTTTCCCACTCCTTCTGAAAATTGGAAAACAGTTTTCCGGTCACCTTAATGACCTCCAGAGCCCGAATCACTCTTCTTACGTTTCGGGGATGTATTTTTTGAGCCGCTTCCGAATCTAGCTTCTTCAATTCGAGGTATAAGGCCTCCCCACCCTTTAGTTCTGCCTCTTTTTCAAGTTCAAGGCGGACCGGAGAACCTAAAAGACCTTGAGGAAACTTCAAGTCATCAATAACGGCCCTTATATACAGTCCCGAGCCCCCGACTAGAATTGGATACCGTGCACGGCTCTCGATCTCATTTATGGCCTCTCGGGCCAATTTTTGGTATTCGGCCACGCTGAAATCTTGCGAAGGGATAACGAGGTTAATAAGATGGTGTTTAACCTCTTTCAGTTCTTGAAGGGAAGGTTTGGCGGTTCCGATGTCCATGCCCAGGTACACTTGCATGGAATCAGCCGAAATAATCTCACCGTTTAAACGCTTTGCGACTTCCAGGGCGACCGCGCTTTTACCCACGGCCGTCGGCCCGACAATCGCCAACAACTTCTGCATAAAACTCCCTGGGAGGGCCGGAGACCGAGGGGCGAAGGTCGAAGTTCGGCTTTAACCCTTTCGTCCTTCGTCCTTTGAAGGGTTAATGGTAGCGCTGTACTTTAAACCGGTACATCTTGACCGGTTCCGCTTCACTTATTCCGGCTTTCTCTTTAGCGATAGCCAACTGCTCCTCGATGGAATCTACCCCTTCAAGGTCGGGCAAAAGAAGAGCGGTTTTAGCTCCGGAAACAACGATCACCCCATACCTTTTAGGATCAAGATGACTTGGGTCAGTTACTTCTTCCGGTTCCCCAAGTATGTCAACGGAGTAATCGAGTTTAGCGAGTTCAGAATGGTGTACGGGGGCAAAACGATAATCCTCAACCGCCGTATTAATGGCGTTCTTAATGATCTCGTGTCCGGCGCTGGCCTCAGTTGGTTTAATGGTGCCAATACATCCCCTCAGAGCACCATCTTTTTTCAAGGAAACAAAGGCCCCGGCTTGGATTTTTAGGCAAGGTGGGGGATTTTTGGGAGGCTTAATTTTCTTTCCCGCCAGAACATAGTTCTCAATAGCCTCTTTCGCTAGTTTTAGAGGAGGAATTGATAAACTTCTTAAATAATCACGGCGCCCGCCTTTATCAAGGGGTTTTACCAATCCCACTAAATATCCCACCCCAAAAGGGCCCTCGTAAGAAAGAACTCGCGAGTTTACTTCGTAACCATCAAAAACTCCCCCCAAGGTTATTATCGATCTTAGCCCGCACTCCCCGGCCTCCTCGATCAAATTTTCATCCAAAGAAATAAGGTCCGAAAAAGCCCCCTTAGCGATTAAGTCCTTAACTTTCAGATCAAAAATTTTTCCCTTTGGACTGTACCCGGCCGGCGCCCCCGGAAACAAACGATGGGAGAGGTCGCCGCTGGCCACAAAAACGACTTTTCGATTGACTCGTTCCGCGGCCTCTCTAATTACGGCTCCTAGCTGATAATGCGTTAGATAATTAAGGAAGGAAATTGACAGAGAAACCAGCGACACATCCCTTTTAAGCCTGAGATAATATAAGGGCACTAAAACTCCGTGATCAAGCTCGCTCGCTTCCCTCGCTTTCTCGGGGCACTCAGTTACCGGGATTTCTTCTTTTCGCGCTCCGGAAATAATCTCTTTGGCGAGCTCCAGGTCGTTCTTGAAACTAAACCTCACCTCGGGGGCTCCAAACTGTGCCAGCGACCCTTCAAGGACCGGATCAGTCCTTGCGGCTATGGCATCGGAAAAAGCGGGGCTGTGGGGGGAAATAATCACACAAGTATCGGGGTTTGCCTGGGCTATTTCCTCGGAAAGGGTTTCCATTCCCCGGCGGCTCGTTTCCACTTTGATAAGTTCGTTTAAGCCAATTTCGGGAACGAGAATTGGAGGGTGCGGCGTAATACAGCCCAGGACAACAGCCATCAAAAACCCCTTTTGAATCTAGAACCCGTATCTTTACTACATTCTTATTTCGGGTCAAAGCGATTACGCGTCCTTAATTTACGGGCACCCCAGAAAATGAATGATTGTGGACTTTTTTTATCGTAACGGTAATCATCTTCCCGAGCAAACTTTCCTCGCCGGGAAAATTTACCACCTTATTGGTGCGCGTTCTGCCCGATAAATTCCCGGGGTCCTTCTTGCTTTTCCCCTCGGCTAAAACTTCCTCTTCCTTCCCTAGGAAGAGCTTGTTCTTTTGGAGTGAAATTTCCTCCTGGGCCTTGACCAGCCGCTGAAACCGCTCTGACTTTACGGCGTCCGAAACTTGGTTATCCATGTGGTAAGCCTTGGTTCCAATCCTGGGAGAAAAAATAAAGGTGAAGGCCTGATCGAACCGGGCCTCATCCACCACTTTCAAAGTCTCCTGGAAATCTTCCTCGGTTTCAGAAGGAAATCCCACCATGATATCGGTGGTAATACTGGCGGTAGGGATTTTCTCTCGAATCCTTCTTATCAATCCCAGATAAGCGCCTTGATCATAACCTCTGTTCATTAGTCTCAAAATTCGATCGGAACCGGCCTGTAGCGGAAGGTGAAAATGCTCGCAGATTCTTTCCGCGCTGGCGACGGTCTCTATGATGTCGGATGATAAATCCCGAGGGTGAGAAGTGGTAAATCTAATTCTTTCGATCCCCGGAATTTCGCTTAACTCCTCGAGTAACCCCGCAAACGAAGCGTTTAGGCCTCGCCCGTACGAATTAACATTCTGCCCCAGCAAGGTGACCTCTTTGACTCCTTCTCCCGCTAATTTCTCGACTTCCTCTCTGATCTCCGCCGGGTAACGGCTCACTTCTCGTCCTCTCACGGAGGGAACAATACAATAGGAACAGAAATTGTCGCACCCCTGAGTGATCCCGACCCAGGCCTGAAAGGAAGACTTTCGAAGCAGAGGAAGTTCGGTTGTCATTATTTGGGGTTCGTCTGAAAGCTCACAAACGGAAGCGGAATCTTTAGCCGCTTTCTCGATCAGTTCGGGCAAGCGGGGAAGGTTTTGAGTGCCAAAAACGACATCTATATGGGGATAATTTTCGATTAACTTGCGCCCCTCGTTCTGGGCTAAACAGCCCCCGACCGCTATAATCAAACCAGGATTTTCCCGCTTCAGGCTCTTTAAGGACGCGACCCGGCCATAGAGTCTTTGTTCAGCGCTTCCCCGGACGCAGCAGGTGTTAAAAATAATAATCGAGGCCCCATCCAGATGGGGCGCCGCCTGATAGCCCTTTTGAACCAAAAGACCCGCTAACCTCTGGGAATCGTGTTTATTCATTTGGCAACCAAAGGTTATTTGATAAAAACTTTTTTGGCTTCTATTTTTTTCCCGGGAAATCGGCTTGACCATCGGAAAGTTTCCTTGAATTTCCAAAAGGTTCCTTAAGTAAAAATGGACCGGGGCGTTAAGGTATGCGGATGCTCTTTAATTCTTTAAGCTTCTCCAGCACGGAAAGAGGCATTCTTACGGAGCCTAACATGAGACCGCGACCGGACCCTAAACCGTGACAATCAGAGCCGCCCGTCGCGACCAGGCCGTATTCTTCGGCCAACTTTTCATAGTGTTTTACCTGATGAGGGAGATGATCGCTGTGCACAACTTCTAAGCCTTCGATCCCGTCGTCTATGAATTCCGGGATACGATCGTCAATCTTAAGGAGGCCGGGGTGGGCCAAAACCGCGATCCCGCCGCTGCTTTTAATGACATTAATTACCTCTCTCGGGGTGAAGGCGTATTTTTCGACATAAGCCGGGGCCAGTCTGCCAAGATAACGGTCAAAAGCCTCTTGGACGCTGCCTATTTGACCTTTTTTTAAAAGAGCTCTCGCGACGTGAGCTCTACCTACGGCCCCCTCGCCTGATAGCGCTAAGACTTCTTCCAGCTCCAGTTCCAGGCCTAGTTCTCGGAGGCGTTTGACCATCTTTTCTGCCCTCTGAAAACGCGCTTCGCGAAGATCGCTCAAATGTTGTTTCAGCCAAGAGCTCTCCCAATCAATTAGATAACCTAAAAAGTGAATGTCTCGCCCCTCAATATCAGAGCCTAGTTCCACCGCTGGAACTACTTCTAGATCCTCGTATTTTTCTTGGGCTTTTAAAGCGGGAGCAACTCCTTCCACACTATCGTGGTCGGTGATAGCAATGGCTCTGAAGTTTAATTGAAAAGCTAACTGAACCAGTTCCTGGGGACTGAAGGTTCCGTCAGACGCGGAACTATGAAGATGTAGATCAACCATTTTCCTTTAGCCTAATACTTTCGCATAAACCCTTTTAAAATTTGTTATTTTCGGGGTTCGATTAGCAGCCTAATGGCAGTTCGTTCCTGTCCATTAAGATTGATGTCGGCAAAAGCAGGTATAACAATCAGATCAATTCCGGAAGGCGCCACAAATCCACGAGCAATGGCGACCGCTTTAATAGCTTGATTTAGAGCTCCGGCCCCAATGACTTGAACTTCGACCCCTCCCTTTTCTCGAACCACGCCGGCTACGGCGCCAGCTACAGCGTTAGGATTGGACTTGGAGGAGACCTTAAGTACTTCCATTCACTCTCCCTATAGTAAAACTCCACTCTATTCTACGCTTATTAGCTCTTGCTTTCAACTTTTTTAATTTTACTCAAACATCTTCATCGGTTTCAAGTTCTACGACTACCTTAAGTTGATTTTTAAATCTTAAGGCTCGGGGTTCCTTCGACATTCGTAAAAAATACTTCGCCATTACCGCTGTTAACTCCTCTTTTAGTCTCGTTCCGATTTGGGCAAGCTCCTCATCCGGAATTAGCTGGGCCAGGTTTTCCCCGCTTTCGGCTCTTTTTTTCGCGGGGCTTTGTTTTTCCTTAGCTATCTCAAGTAGAGAAGCCACCGGTTTTATCTCCTCACGAGCGACGCGGTAGGCATTTCGCAAAGAAATTTCCAGGCCATAGGTCGTATTCGCGAGTTTCTTAAGAGAGGCCGCGTCCTCAACTAGTCCGGCCCCCTCCCAAAGACTCAAACCGTTTTCGGCTAAGAGACCCAGGAAGGTTTCCCCCTCTAGAGCCGAGGCAATAGTTTTAGGATCAGCCAAATTTTTATCTCTTGGCCGGGCCCGGCTCAGGTAACGCATTGTCCTTAAAATCTCGGTCGGTGACCCAAAATAAAGCTCTAACTCCGGGTGAGCCAGGTTAAATTCGGTCAAAACGCGGGGTATGTTCCGAACGCCTCCTTTAACGACAAACTTCGTTCCCTCGGATTTAACCAGAGGAAAAGTGGATTGATCCTGCCGCTCTGGCAGCTCGCCCAAATCTATATTTACCTTAAAAATGCTTCCCTTGCCGGGAAGCGAAGAGACTACTAAGATTTGCTTTACTATGGACTTCAGCGAGAATAAAGCGAGCCCTCTACCGTGAAGACCGTACTTATCAAAGATAACCGTGTCCAGTCTGGAGGTCACTCGGGGCTCGAAAATTTTAAGGTGGTAATCCTTTGGAATGCCTTCGCCGTCGTCGATGAGCACAATTTTTCGGAACTTGTTCTCTTCTTTAGAGGCGGAAAAGAAAATCTTAGAGGAGCCGGCGTCCCGTGAATTTCGAAGCATCTCAATGATCCCGTCTTCGACGCTTCTAATGTCGTGCTTGGCTTGCCTTCTCTCGGCTTCGGTCACTCTCAGGCGAATAAAACCCTTACCAAGGTCCTCCTCAACCTGAAGATGGCCCTCTCCGGCTACCGTGCTCACAAAACTTAATAGCTTTTCATCCTGGGACGCCATTCTTTAATCCTATGCTTCCCTGACCCTATAACGCTTCCGCGCATAATTTACCGCGCACCAGAAACCCACGGATGCTACAGTGGGATACCCCGCGTGGCATCCCATAAAGCCCCGGAGTCTCACTTGGCATATTCTACAGCGCGGTGCTCTCTTATAACAGTGACCTTAACCTGTCCTGGATATTCCATTTCCTCCTCAATCCTTTGAGCTACCTCTTTTGCCAAAAGGTCGGTGGCGTTATCAGCGATTTTTTCCGGCTTCACCATCACTCTTATCTCGCGTCCCGCTTGCATGGCATAGGTTTTTTCGACCCCTTCATATGAATCAGCAATGGTTTCTAACTTCTCTAAGCGCTTTATGTAACTCTCTAAGGTCTCTCGGCGGGCACCCGGCCGCGCGGCTGACAAAGCGTCGGCGGATTGGACCAGAACAGCCTCAACCGTAGTGGGATCGACCTCGCCGTGGTGACCCTCAATAGCATGACACACCTGAGGTGTCTCTCCTAGACGCTTGGCTAACTCCGAGCCTAAGGTGCCGTGGGCCCCTTCCACCTCCTGATCGATGGCTTTTCCAATATCATGGAGAAACCCGCCCCTTTTGGCTAATTTGATGTCGGAGCCTAATTCCGCCGCCATTATACCCGCGAGATGAGCCACTTCTACCGAGTGTCGCAGAACATTCTGCCCGTAGCTCGTCCTGAATTTGAGTTTTCCCAAAACTCTAATAAGCTCGGGGTGTAGTCCTTGAACTCCAACTTCAAAAGCAGCCTGTTCGCCTTCCTCACGGATTTCGGCCTCTACTTCATTAGTCGCTTTTTCGAACATTTCCTCGATCCGGGCTGGATGGATCCGCCCGTCTATGATCAGCTTTTCCAAAGTCAAACGGGCAATCTCCCTTCTCAAAGGGTTAAACCCGGAAAGGATAACCGCTTCCGGCGTATCATCAATGATAAGATTTATGCCGGTTAACTTTTCAAAAGCCCGGATATTTCGCCCTTCCCTACCGATAATCCGCCCTTTCATGTCATCATTTGGCAGAGGAACCACTGATACCGTCGTTTCAGCCACCTGATCAGACGATAATCTTTGAATAGCCAGAGAAATGATGTTACGCGCCCGTTTCTCGCCATCTTCCCGGGCCCTCGTTTCAATCTCGCGAATTAACTTCGCTGAGTCACGACGCGTCTCCTCCTCCACTTTCTTTAGGAGTAACTCTCGAGCTTCCTCAACAGATAATTCCGCCAACTTTTCAAGCCTTTCTTTCTCCTCGGTATAAATTTTTTCGAGGTCGCTTGATCTTTGGGTGATTTTCTGTTCCTCCAAGATTAAAGCCTTCTCTCTCCGCCCGATTTCATCGAGGCGGTTGGCTAAACTTTCTTCGCCCTGAACAATCCTTTTCTCTAAACGCTGGAGATTTTTTCGAACCTCTCTGTTCTCCCTGTCTGATTCCGCCCGAAGATTGTGAATTTGCTCTTTGGCTTCTAAGAGGTCCTCTTTTTTCTTGGCTTCGCCGTCTTTTTTTGCTTCGGCAAGAAGCTTTTGAGCCCGTTCTTCGGCAAAACCAACCTTGGCCTCACCGAGATATTTTCGCAAGAAAAAACCGGCTACCAAGCCAATTATTCCCACTAGAACCACGATAATTCCTACAACTGGTGCTTGCATAAGGGGTAACCTCCTTCCTATAATTTTAAAAATTGCTCCTCAAAAAAAAATGCCCCAAAATAGGGGCAAATACTTCACTTATCTCACATTTAAAAGTGGAAAAAAGAGGAAATCAAAAACCCGTATAAAAACCAACTATCAAAACAACGCTAACCGGACTATCTCAGCGTATGCACTCAAAAATCCTCTTTTTTCTTGTTTTACGCAATCTAACTCTCAATTTCGGCTTTAAGGTCAAAATTTTTTTATCAATCATTTAAATGCGTGAAAAGTAAATTCTTTACCCTTTTTAAAGTATAGCGACTGTTTAGTTAAGAAGTCAAGCAGGAAAAGTTAAGTGGGGTTGGATTTTAAGAAAAAATTCCCCTGAATCGAGAATTAACCTCTTAGGGGTGAAACGATTCTAAAATTACGCCAAGATTTTGGGCAATATACTTGACCGCTGAAATAGCCCGGGGGTAATTCATGCGAGTTGGCCCCAAAAGGCCAGCGCCCCCAGTGTTTCTCCGTTGACCTTGTA
>DATBWY010000089.1:0-2882 GCA_036514555.1 Candidatus Subteraquimicrobiales bacterium | reverse complement strand
GCTTACAATACTATGAAAGAGGAGCACAAGCCACTTACCATTTAATTTAGCGTCGTCGATCCAAAGCTTTACTTGCGAAGGAGTAGTAGTGTTGGAAACCTCGAGGACAGTCAGCTCGTAGTCGTTGTAGGGAAATGCATTAAATCCTCCCCAGGCGGCCCGGTGTGATTCATAGTATTTGGCGATGTAACTTACGACCCTTAGATCGTAATCACCATAAGGGGTGGCAAAGGCTTTGACTTTAAGACCGTGACTTTCCAGGTCCTCTCGCGATTTCTTAAGCTCGTAGTCAAGGGTCTGGTCTGAGGTCTTTGTTAAGTAAGGGTGGTTTACGGAATGACTGCCGACTTCCCAGCCGTACGAGTCTTGCAGTTCTTTCAACTGACTCCAGTTTACGGTCCAAGTCTCACCCCCATTTAAGGGAGCAGTTTCAATAAAAAAAGTGGCCGGGATGCCCTTGGCGGCTAAAATTGGTCTGGCGAGTGTATAAACATTCTTCTGGCCGTCATCAAACGCAAAGCTTACGGTCCCATCCAGGGAATAAGCGCGCGCCGCTTCAGCGAAGTAAAAAATAAAAAGGAGGAGGGTCGCAAAAAGGAGCGTTGAAAAGAACAGTCTAATAGATATTAAACCCCGTTTTTGAGCTTGGAACATTTTAAGTCCAATTATTAATCAAAATTCGCGACAAAGCTAGATATTCTGACACCTATAGTATCATTATACCACTTTGAGTGTCAAGGTTTCACACCTAACCAACAATCTCTGCATTTTAATATTTTTAGTGTTATAAGCTTTTAAAAATAATCCCTTGTAATCCCTTAAACATTACCTTTGGTAATCAAAATCGGGGGTAGAGGCGGTAATTCGCGGCTAAAACATAATCTTATGAAGCTTTCCAACACGAAAAGAGGTTATGCCACTTTACTTTGTGACGAGAAACAGGTATACTCACTAAAATTGAAAAATCAATATTAATAATCCAGTTAACATTCTTGATTAAAATTTTAGCCTTTTTGAACCAAAAAATCCGCCACTAACTTCAGTTTACTTCTTAGCTATTTTCCAGTAATTCTTAAGCCTAGTTCTCGGTGACCAAAAGCTCAAAGCCAAAAAGCTGTGTTCGTATAAAACCTTTCATTGGGAGCATATTCACCTAAGGAGGGGTGATGAGCGAGTATAATATGGTTCCCTGTTACTGTTGCGGCGGTCCCGCCGATACTTCACTCACTGAATCTTATATCTGCAGCGTTTGCATGGAAGAAGTTGAAGACAGAGCGGCCCGTATCATCTGGAATCAGTGGAAAGCTCAGCACAAGAATAATGCCGAGTGCCTCGTCAAGAATTTGATAGAAGAAATGAGGCAAGTGCACGATAGCGAGGCTTACGAACTAAACTAGCTAAAACAACAACGGCCGATTTCAAAAGTTATTTTAAAAGCTTGAATGGCTTTTAAGTCTCAAAAATTTAGTGCCACAAGGGGTTACTTGAGGCTTGCTTTAAAATGAATTTTACTCCTAAATATAGATAAAATGTGGATAAAACCGCGGAAAGCTCACAAAATTTTTTCGGTAAAGGGAGCTAGATGATTCCGGCCTATATATTAGATTTTGGACACCGTGGTCGACAGTTAAGCGGATTGCCAAAACCAATCCTAAGGGATTGGTTTTTTTGTACTTTTTCTGGGTTTCCTTCAATCTCGTAAAGGGGGAGAAATGAGAGAAAAAAAACTAGTTGTCGCATTCTTTGTCTTACCGGTCACACTTTTTGTTTTGTTTCTTACGACCGCGGCTTCCGCCATACCAGTTGACGAAGCCTTTACCGGAGATGAAAATACGTTTAGTGTTGATAAAAATTTTGCCGCTCCCGGGGATGTGCTTACCTACACCATGGCGTACAAGAACAACAGTGAAACCGGTATTACCGGACCGGATAGTGACGTGTTTCTAGGGGCGGTTCTTCCCGACGATACCACCTTTGTTCCAGGATCCATTTTCCATAACGGCGCGGGCGTTCCCGATGCCGAAGGTTACAAGGCCGAAGAGGGATCGGGCGTTATCGAGATTAAGATTGACGAGCTTCCGGCTCAAGCGAGTGGTATCCTCACCTTCAAAGTAAAAATTAACGAAACTACTCCATCGGGCCGTCTTTTGATGTCCGGGGCCTTTGCTGAGTTTTTCACGCCCAACCGCTATATAAACGGCTTTGGTCTGGTCTTAACCGAAGTGGGGATAAATTTGCTTGGTCCCGGCGTAAGAGTTTGGGGAAACAGCTCGCCGGGAACTTCCGTTGCCATTTCTCAAAAAGGCTGGCCAAAAGGGACCAAACTGGCTCTGGTGGCCCGGGACGACTACTTCACCGATGCCCTAGCGGGCGGTCCGCTGGCTCAATATTTACTTAAACTTTATGAAGCTGACGCCCCAGTCTTACTGACCAATCAAAACACTCTCACCGCCGAAACAAAGGCTGAGATCATAAGGTTGGGAGTGGAGAGAATCTACCTGCTCGGCGGTCCCGGCGCCGTAAATTATCCGGTCGAAGATGCTCTCAATGATATCCCCGGGGTAGATAGTGTGGTAAGACTTTGGGGCCAGACCGCTTATGGTACGGCCCGCAAAATCAAACGAGAAATGGACCTGATCGCGGCGGAAGCTTCGAAGGTGTACGGAGTGGAAATCCCCCCGCCGGAAATAGCCATAATTACGACGGGAGAAAACTTTCCTGACGCCCTGGTCATTTCGGGTCCCGCGGCCGCGAGCGAGATGCCGGTTCTCTTGGTAAAGCCTTTACTTGGTGAACCGCCTCCCGAGACAAAACAGGCCTTAGCGGGTATAAAAGGGGTCATAATCGTGGGCGGGCCCGGCGCGGTTCATCCGGATTTGGCA
>DATBWY010000088.1:0-24009 GCA_036514555.1 Candidatus Subteraquimicrobiales bacterium | reverse complement strand
TTAAGCAGAGAAGAAAGAAGAGCGTGGGTTCCAAGGGAGCCTGACTTACCGGTCTCTTCCATCACACTTTTGTTCACCTGCGAAACCCCTCCAGTTGCAAGTGTTCGGTCCGATGGAATTTAAGCTCGAGAATTCAAACTTGAAAATACTTGCTTTTTTTCAAGCCGGGGGCAGGATTATGCGTCACAAAAAGGAAGAAGTTCAGGTGTGATAAAATAGTATCGGCCGCAAGATAGTTTTTGTTTTAGGTTGCTTGTAGGCTCCGATTGCGCGCGCCTACGCACTCGTGTCTCAAAGTGCCAAATTGCTATCCGCACCCCACCTGCGGTGGGGCCACGCAATTTGCGGCAGCTTTTCGACGCTTGCTCGCTTAACGGCGTGCTCAAAGTCGCCTCTTAAGCAACCTAACGATTAAGTAATCTATTATTATGTCCAGGCCAACAAATTAAGTGTTAATCGATTTCAAAATATGTTTTGGTGAGGTTTGATGGTTCTTAACCTAATTAACAAGGCCTTAAGGTTTGGAGAAGGCAAAAAATTAAAAAAACTTCAGGAAAAAGTGATCGCCGCTGCTTCTTGGGAAAGCGAAATTACTAAATTAACAGATGAGCAGCTGAAAGCGAAAACCCCTGAGTTCAAAGAACGACTTCAAGGCGGAGAGACCCCAGATGATATTTTGCCAGAGGCTTACGCGGTGGTGAGGGAGGTTGCGAAGCGAACCCTTAGCATGCGTCATTTTGACGTTCAACTCATGGGCGGCGTTGTTCTTCACGAAGGAAAAATCGCCGAGATGGCCACGGGAGAGGGAAAAACTTTGGTGGCTACCCTTCCGGCTTATCTTAATGCTTTAGAGGGGAAAGGTGTACACATTATAACCGTCAATGATTACTTAGCCAAACGAGACACTCAGTGGATGGGTCCTATTTATGATTTTTTAGGAGTTACAGTCGGCGTCCTCCAGCACGAGGAGGCTCACCTTTATGATTCGGCCTATTCGTCTTCTGAGGAAAAACTGAAGAAACTACGTCCCGTTTCCCGGCGCGAAGCCTACGAGGCGGACATAACCTACGGAACCAACAACGAATTCGGATTTGATTATCTTCGAGACAACATGGCAGTATCCCTCGAAGAAATGGTTCAACCGGGTCACAACTTTGCGATCGTCGATGAGGTTGATTCAATTCTTGTTGACGAGGCCAGGACCCCCCTTATCATTTCCGGTCCTTCCGAAAAAGCGGCCGACGTTTATTATGCTTTTGCTAAGATTGCCCCCACTCTTAAGGCGGGCAAAGATTATGAAGTGGACGAGAAAACAAGGACTGTCGCCATCACGGAAGAAGGCGTTACGAAGGTAGAGAAGGCGTTGGGCATTGAAAATCTCTATGGTTCAGTCCATTCGCAGCTTGTTAATCATCTCATTCAAGCGCTAAGAGCTCATGTTTTATACAAAAAGGACGTGGACTACATTGTTAAGGATGGTGAGGTTGTTATCGTAGACGAGTTTACGGGTCGCTTGATGCAAGGCCGGAGATACTCTGAAGGTCTTCATCAGGCTATTGAGGCCAAAGAGAAGGTTTCCATTAAAGAGGAAAACCAGACCCTAGCCACGATTACCTTACAAAACTATTTCCGGCTGTATGACAAGCTGGCGGGAATGACCGGAACGGCCGCTACCGAAGCCGACGAGTTTATGCACATCTATGGCCTGGAAGTTGTAATTATCCCCCCCAATCAGCCTCTTGTTAGAAAAACGCTGCCTGATGCCATCTATAAAAACGAAGACCTTAAATTCAAGGCAGTAACCGAAGACATTGTTGAGCGCTACCGCCGGGGACAACCAGTGCTGGTGGGAACAATATCCATCGAGAAGTCGGAGAAGTTGAGCCGGATGCTTAAAAAGAGGGGTGTTCCTCATCAGGTGCTGAATGCTAAATACCACGAAATGGAGGCGGAGATTGTCGCCCAGGCTGGAAAGAAAGGGGCGATTACGATCGCCACCAATATGGCCGGAAGAGGTACCGATATTGTTTTGGGCGGAAACCGGCCCGAACCGGTCGAGGCCAAGGAGGTTGTGGGTTTTGGCGGGCTTCACGTGCTAGGCACCGAGCGCCACGAGTCTCGAAGAATTGATAATCAGCTAAGAGGACGTTCCGGGAGACAAGGTGATCCCGGCTCGTCTCAGTTTTATCTCTCCTTAGAGGACGATTTAATGAGACTATTTGGCTCCGATAGAATTGGCCGGCTAATGGAGAGGTTGCGAATGCCTGATGATATGCCTATCGAGCACTCTCTAGTGTCAAAATCTATTGAGCAGGCTCAAAGACAAGTAGAGTCCCAAAACTTCAGTGCCCGAAAACATATCCTCGAATATGACGACGTTATGAACAAACAGCGAGAAGTGGTGTACAACGAGCGCTTTAAGGTGCTTTCCAAGGAAGATTTTCACACAAAGGTAGATGATATTTTAAGAGAAGTGATCCAGGGGGCGGTTGATACCTATACCACCAAAGAGAACTATCCCGAAGAGTGGGATCTAGAAGGCTTATTTACCTATATTAACCAGCTTTTCCCTCTTTCCTTGAAGAAGGAGAGTTTTAACCCAAAAACTCTTACGCAAGAGGGGCTCTTTGAGAATTTTCTTAAGGACGCCAAAGACGCCTACCAGGAAAGGGAAAAGGCCATTGGTTCTGAGGTAATGCGGGAGCTAGAAAAGCGGGTAATGCTTGAGATAATTGATAATCGCTGGCGAGAGCATCTCTACGAGATGGATTACCTTCAGGAAGGAATCGGGTTGAGAGCCGTCGGCCAGCGAGACCCCTTGATCGAGTTTAAAAACGAGGCTTTCGCCATGTTTCAGGACATGATTGCCTCGGTCAAGGAAGATTTTGTAAGATATATTTTTCACGTGGAGGTTGTAGAGGAGCCGAGGCGGCCCCGGATGCGAGTCGTTCCGGTGGGAGAACCATCCGGCCAGCCGGCTTATCTTCCGCGCCAAAGTAAGAAAGTGGGCCGGAATGAACCTTGTCCTTGCGGCAGCGGGAAAAAGTTCAAAAAGTGTCACGGAGCATAGCTGCGCAGGGAGAAGGGATAAGGGATGAGTCCCGGAGGAAAGAAGTTAATGACCAATGACCAAGCCTCAATGACCAATCAAATAGAACCAAATTCTAAATCCTAAGCCCTAAGCCCTAAGCCCTAAGCACTAAACAATATCAAATGCCTGCTCTGAGCGAAGTCGAAGGGTCCAAAATTAAAAGGTTCAAAACAGGTTTTTAGATTTTGAGAATTAGGATTTTTAAATTGTTTAGGATTTAGGATTTAGATATTAGAATTTCCAAAAAGGATTTGGGATTTAACATTGAGTCTGGGATTTCAAGGAGTAGCAATGGTTATCGACTATTCAGAGGATATAAAAAAAATTGAGAAGAAAATGGCCAGCATAAAGGAGCATCTTTGACTTGGATAAAAAGAAGGAAAAAATCGCCGTTCTAGAAAGACAGATGACAGAGCCTTCCTTTTGGGAAGATTCTCAAAAGGCGAGGCAAGTTAGTCAAGAAGTCAAACAGCTCAAAGAAACCATTTCTAACTGGCATAGGTTTGCTCAGGAAGTTGAGGATTTACAACTTCTCAATGAACTGGCTCTAAGCGAGAACGATAGTTCTTTAAGCGACGAGTTGAGCAAGAACCTTGAAAAATTAAGCAAGGACGTCACAGCGTTAGAGACTAAAAGTTATTTTTCCGAGGAGTTCGACGCCCGGGACGCCATTCTTTCCATTCATCCTGGGGCGGGCGGGACAGAGTCCCAGGACTGGGCGGAAATGCTTCTTAGAATGTATCTTCGTTGGGCCGAAAGGCAGGGCTATAGTGTAGAGATAAATGACATTTTAGCCGGCGAAGAGGCCGGCATTAAACGGGTCACCGTAACGGTCACGGGAACATATGCCTTTGGGATTCTCAAGGCCGAAAAAGGGATCCATCGTTTGGTGAGGATTTCTCCGTTTGACGCCTCAAAGAGACGTCACACATCCTTTGCTTCCGTTGACGTAATCCCCCTAATTGACGAAGAAGTTGAGATATCTATCGATCCGAGCGAGCTTCGAATCGAGACCTACCGGGCTTCTGGCCCCGGAGGTCAGCACGTAAACGTGACCGATTCAGCGGTAAGAATAACTCACGTTCCCACCGGAGTCACCGCTCAGTGTCAGAGCGAACGGTCTCAATTGCGCAACAAAAACACGGCCCTCACAATTCTAAAAGCCAGACTTTACCAGAAGATTAAGCAGGAAAAAGAGGAAGAATTGGCCGAGATAAGGGGAAAGCAGGAGGAAATTGCCTGGGGTTCTCAGATTCGTTCTTATGTGCTTCATCCTTATCAGATGGTCAAAGATCATCGCACCGGTGTAGAGAAAGGAAATGCTTATGGGGTCCTAGACGGAGACCTAGACGAGTTTATCTATGCTTACCATCGCCAGTCTGTTGAGAGTAAGGGAAGTTAATATTACATGGAGTACACGTTGAAATTGGAAGCAGACTTACACGTTCACACCGTTGCCTCGGGGCATGCCTTCTCCACCGTCGAAGAAATTGTTAAAGCGGCCAGATTAAAGGGTCTCAAGGGGATTGGTTTAACCGACCACGGCCCGGCTCTACCGGGAGGAGCTCATCCCTACCACTTTTGGAATCAGCGCGTCTTTCCTCGGGAGATGGAAGGGGTAAGAATATTTAGGGGAGCCGAGGCTAACATCGTAAACCTTAAAGGTGAAATCGATCTGGACGAAGAAATTCTCGAGTCGTTAGACTTGGTACTGGTGGCGTTTCACCTATTCTGCGGCTATGAAGGCAAATCAAAATCCGAAAACACCAAGGCGTTAATTAAAGCCATGGAGAACCCGTTTGTGGACGGAGTGGTTCATCCGGGTAACCCGATTTTTCCGATTGAGGCCGAAGAAGTGGTTAAAGTGGCCAAGGAGAAAGACATTTTCTTAGAACTTAATAACAGCTCTTTCTTGGAAAACACCAGTCGGAAGGGTAGTTACCAAAACGATCTAAGAATCGCTAAGTTGGCTCTTGAAAATGACCTTGAGATAATAATTAGTTCCGATGCTCATTTAGCTTCAGCGGTGGGAGAATTTGGGGAAGCTATTAAAGTTGCGAGGCAAGCTGGATTTATTGAAGAAAAAATTTTAAACTCATCCTTAGAAAAGGTTCACAATTTTCTTATTCGAAAAGGAAAAAATATTTAAAGTACGAATATAACTGAGCCTGGGGAGTAATTTCCCAGGGTCATTCTGAGGCAGAAGGCCGAAGAATCTCACAAATGAGATCCTTTGTCGCTTGCGCTCCTCAGAGCCTGTCCTGAGCTTCTCGAAGGAATGACGGCGGATTTATACCCTACCGTCATATAACTAGGACCCGATAAACCTTGGCGTGACCGCAAAACGTTGCGCTCAGGATTTTTTGGTAAAAGTGAGGCGATATTTAAGATGAACGTGATAGAGGTCAGAAAAGTTACCAAAATTTACGAGGAGGGAGATAAACCCGCTCTTGATGCGGTAGATTTTTATGTGAGCAAAGGAGAGTTTGTTTTTTTGGTCGGTCCTTCAGGCTCAGGAAAGTCTACTTTTATCAGATTGCTGCTTCGGGAAATTTTGCCAACCAAGGGCGAGGTTTATGTAGCGGGCCAAAATATTGCCCGTCTTCGTCCCTGGAAAATACCGCGTCTCCGAAGAAGCATCGGTTGCGTTTTTCAGGACTTTAAACTTCTCCCCAATAAGACGGCCTTCGAAAACGTGGCCTTTGCTTTAGAGGTAATCAACCGGCCCGCTCACATCATACGGACGCAAGTCCCAGAGGTTTTAAACCTGGTTGGTTTGGGGGAAAAGTTCAATAGTTACCCAGATGAACTTTCCGGGGGTGAACAGCAAAGGGTTTCAATCGCCCGTTCTTTCGTAAACCGGCCCCCTCTTCTTTTGGCTGACGAGCCGACGGGAAATTTAGACCCGGCCACTTCCCAGGAGATTATGTCGTTACTTAACAGAATAAATCGAACCGGAACCACCGTCGTGGTAGCCACTCATGACCGGGAAATCGTTAATGCCTGGCGAAAAAGAGTAGTTGCCCTTGAGGGAGGGAAAATTGTAAGAGATCAAACCCGGGGTGTATACGGCTATGAAGAACAGGAATTAATATAATAACAACGACTAGAAAAGTTTTATAAAAGTTAAGCGAGTTGATTAAAATGAGAAAAAAAATGGTTTATTTTATAAAAGAGGCGTTTACCAGCTTTAAAAGAAATTTGGTGATGAGCATTGCGGCCGTAAGCACGGTTTTTCTTACTCTTTTCCTGGTTGGCTCCTTTACTTTTTTGGCTTTTATCGGCAGTAAGCTTATTGATGCCCAGGAGAAGAAGGTGGAAATTGAAGTTTTCCTGAGTGAGTCGGCCCCTTCCGAAAAGATTCAAGGTCTTCAAAATAGAATCGTTACTTGGTCGGAGGTTTCCAGAGTCCGCTACGTCTCGAAGAACGATGCCCTCAAAAGGTTAAAATCCATGTTCAAAGACGCGCCGGAGATTTTAGAGGAGCTTCCCGGCAATCCGCTATCGCCATCGCTGCAAGTTCGCCTCAAAGATACCCGAAAAGTTGAGAGCGTGGCCCTGAAAATCAAAAAACAGCCCCACGTTAAAGAGATCATCAACGATCCCGACAAGGATGTTAAATATGGCCAGAAGTACGTCCCCAAATTATTCGCGGTGACTCGGATTTTCCGGTGGGCGGGCATTGGTACCATATCTTTATTGGGTTTTGCCTCCTTGGTTTTGATCGTGAACACCATTCGTTTGGCCATTTTTTCCAGGCGCCGGGAAGTGGCCATTATGAGACTCGTTGGAGCCTCGAACTGGTTTATTAGATGGCCATTTATGCTGGAGGGAATTTTTCAAGGCTTAATCGGCGCTTTCCTTACCGTGGTTATTCTTTTCATAATTAAGACCTCCCTTTTTAAGTACCAAATTATCCAGTTTTTCACCTGGCTAGGGGTTTCTATGGACTACCAACCTCTGCTGAGTCAGTTTTATATCCTGCTTTTAGCCCTTATCCTGGGAGGCATTATAATCGGGGCGACTGGCTCGGCGATTGCTCTTCGCCGATTCCTAAAAGTCTAAAAGAGTTCTTTTTAATACTCATTCTAGAGAGGTATTGATGGCAAAAAAAGTTGGAATAATAATCGGTATATTGATGCTTGTAATTATCTTTTTGAGCGCCAGTTTCATGGGTGGTTTCTTGCTGGGCACGCGCCTTGAGAGCTCCAAAAGGGCTTCTTCCGGGGTTTCACTTGATTTAATTACGGAGGTTTTTAAGTTGGTCCGGTTTCATTATGTTGAGCCGGTCTCATCCAAAAAGCTTGAAGCCGGGGCCATCAGAGGAATGCTTGAGGTTTTGGACGATCCCTACACTCACTACCTAAGATCCTCGGAATTTCAGTCTCTCCAAGAGCATACCATGGGTCATTTTTTTGGGGTAGGTATTGAAATTGGACTCCGGAACAAAAAGGTTGTAGTAATTTCACCGATTCAAGGGACGCCGGCGGAAAAAGCCGGACTAAAAGCGGGGGATAAAGTTGTTGAAATTGATGGCAAGTCCACCAAAGGTTTGAATTTGAATCAGGTTGTAAAAAGGATAAGAGGACCCGAAGGGACAAGGGTTGTTTTAACAATAGAGCGGGAAGGTGAGGCAAAGCCGCTGGAGTTTAAACTGACCCGGACTAAAATAAGCATTCCGAACCTTTCCTCCAAAATATTGGACAAAGATATTGGCTATGTTTATCTTCACACCTTTAATGGGGGAGCTACTCGCGACTTAAAGAAGGCCATAACCAAACTGACTAACGACGGGGCCAAAGGACTAATCTTAGATTTACGCAATAATCCGGGCGGCTCCTTGGAAGAGTCAATCGGAGTTGGCAGCATATTCGTTGAGTCGGGTCCCATCGTAAAGATAAAGAAGAGAAGCGGTAAAACAGAGAGTCGATACGCGTTAGGTCGAGCTGATCAAAAGATTCCGCTGGTAGTTTTGGTTAACGAAGGGAGCGCCAGTGCCTCGGAGATTGTTGCCGGCGCTATCCAAGACACAAAAAGAGGAACCTTAATCGGAGAAAAAACTTTTGGTAAAGGAAGTGTTCAGACCGTTATTCCGCTTGGGCGTGGAGAGGGAGGCCTTATAATTACGACCGATTCTTACCTCACCCCTAAGGGGAGAGCTGTTAATAAGAAGGGAATAACCCCGGAGATCATCGTTCCTATGGGTAACGAAAAACCCTTAAGCGATCAAGATGTCCAGTTCAAAAGGGCTAAAGAGATTTTGAGGGAAAAGAGTTCACGCGTTAAATCTATTTCAAGTACAAGAGAGCTGGTTCTGAGTCCTTGACCCTATCCCTTTTCAAGAAATCTAGTTTTAGGGAGAAGCTGTTGAGCAAGATTAAGGCAAATGATAATGGTTTTGAAAAGGAACTAGCCACCGGAGACGTGGCTTCCAAGGGAACATATACTTGCGAAAATTGTGGGAAAAGTTTTAAGCATGACGGCGAAAAGCCGTTACCACCTTGTCCGAGTTGTAAAATTTGGACGCTTTACCTAAAGAAGCAAGTTTCAAATTAATTGAGGATGGGCAAGCAACCTAACGATAAAGTAATTTATAATAATACCCCGGCTTCAACTAGTTAGAGTATAGGTTTACGCATAAAAAAAGTTGACCGAGAATTAGCAGAATGAACAGTAAACTAGATTAAGAAATTCGTTTACATGAGAGTCATTGCCGGGAGCGCTAAGGGCAAAAAACTAGTAGCGCCAAGAAACATTCGCCCAACCACGGACCGAGTCAAGGAAGCTTTGTTTAGTATTTTAGGGAACGTCGAGGGGGCAAATATTCTTGATTTGTACGCGGGTTCTGGAGGTTTGGGAATCGAGGCTTTGAGTCGGGGAGCAAAACTAGCTATTTTTGTCGACCAGAACTTAACTTCGGTTTGGGCCCTTCAAAAAAATTTGGAAAACTTGAGTTTTACAGAACGGGCCAAAATTTTTAAAACCTCAGCCAAAAAGGCTTTAAAATTACTCTCGGGTGACAAATTGCGATTCGGTTTGATTTTTATCGATCCTCCCTATAAAATGAACATCACCAAACTAAAAGATGTATTAGACGGCTTATGCTGGGAAAACTTAATTGAGCCGGGGGGAATAGTCGTCTTAGAGCATTCTCAGAAGGTGGATTCGATCACCCCCGAAAGTGACCTTAAGAAGATTTTTGACAGAACGTACGGTGATGTTTGTTTAACTTTTTACGAACTACGGGGTGAAAATGAGAAAAGCAATCTATCCGGGTAGTTTTGATCCGGTTACAACCGGGCACATCGACGTCATTCAGAGGGCAACCCGTCTTTATGATCAGATAGTGATTGGAGTGGCAAAAACTCCTCCAAAGAAACCCTTTTTCTCGCTGGAAGAACGTGTTGATTTTTTAGTCTCATCCTTTGTTAACCAGGATAAAGTGTTAGTTGAAACCCTAGAGGGTTTAGCGGTAGAATTTGCTAAAAAGCATCAGGCTGAAATAATTGTCAGAGGCTTGAGGGCTGTTTCCGACTTTGAGCACGAGTTTCAGATGGCCCAACTTAACCGTAAACTTGACCCTGATATTGAAACTGTGTTTATAATTGCAAGTCCTAACTCAGCCTATTTAAGCTCGAGTATCGTCAAGGAGATCGCTCAATATAAAGGTTCGGTTAAAGGATTAGTGCCTCCTAAGGTTGAAGAAGGTCTTAAGAAAAAATTTGGGTTCTCTTATTCTTAAAGCAATTTCGAGCGTTAAAAATCACCATTTAAACGCGGTGTAGAGGAGGAGTGGTTAATGGATGTAATGGCACTCATTGATAGGCTGGAAGATTTGGTGGCTACGGCTCGAAAGGTGCCTTTCGGATCAATGGTCCTTTTGAGTGAGCAGAAGCTTTACGAAGTTATCGACGAAATGCGTTCTTCGCTTCCCGAGGAGCTTAAACAAGCCCGGTGGATAGTGAAGGAAAGGCAAGAGATGGTCAATGAGGCCGAAAAGGAAGCCAACCGGATTACTGGGGAAGCAAAAGAGAAGGCTAAGGATTTGGCGGCCGAAAGCGAGATCGTAAAACAAGCTGAAGAGCAGGCGGCCGAAATTCTAGACTCAGCGCGCTCAAGAGAAAGAGAGATTCGCTTGGGAGCCGAAGACTATGCCGATGAGATGCTTGCCAACCTCGAAGTAAACCTGGGTAAACTTTTGACGGCGGTCCAAAGAGGAAGAGACCGGCTGCAAGGTAAATCCACCGAACCCAAAACCTAACTAACGTGAACTCTAAAAGAAAATTAAACCTTTGATTTTAGTGACACTTTCATATTTAAGAAGTGGTGCAAGATGAACGATTTGGTAATTAATGTTTCTCATATCTTAACTAATCTGGGTGAAGAAATCAAGGTCAAGGGGGAAAAGGATTTTCCCCCAATTCTTACAACTTTTAGAGAACTGAAATTTACTAGACCAGTGATGTACGAAATAAAAGTGAGAAATGTGGGTAATGGTTTGTTGGTGGATGGTACCTTTGTGGCAAAAATTGGGCTTCCCTGTAGCAGATGCCTCGATCACTTTAGCTACACATCTCAAACATCGTTTGAAGAATTATTCCGCCTGGACGGTGACAACAACTTTAAGGTCGTAAACGGCATGATTAATGTCGGGCCCCTGGCCGAACAGACAATAGTTATGAATATGCCAGTGAAGACGCTTTGCCGAGAAGATTGCCGGGGTCTTTGTCCACACTGTGGGGCTAATCTTAACCAAGAGAAAGGCGAGCACAAACACGATCAAATACCTTCTCGTTTCTCACAGCTTAAAGATTTGCTCAAAGGGAAATAAAACGGATATTAAGCCCCGCTAGCCCGCCTATCAGGGCGTAGCGGCCCTTAGGCAAATTTTGCGAGGGCAAGATTTGGGTTGAAACAATACCGTGTAGAAGTTAAAATTATTCCATTGGAATCAGGATTTTAAACCATCAGGAGAAATTATGGCTGTTCCCAAGAGAAAAAGCTCAAAAGCAAGACGAGATAAGAGAAGGTCTCACTGGAAGGCCTCGAAGCCTACTATTTCAGAATGCCCTCAGTGTCATCAAGCAAAATTGCCTCATCACATTTGCCAGTTTTGTGGCTACTACGATGGCAAACAGATACTTGAGATCAAGTAATTTAGTAATATTTCACGTAAAGAAAATTCATTTTCCGGGTCTTCCCCTTCCCTGGATGCAAATACGTTAGCTTATCATCCATTAGTTTGGCAAATTTTTTAAAATAGCCGGTAAAAAATGTAGTTGTTCCACTTATGGAGCTTTAGAAACACCCCGCAGCTGCGGGGCAACTACAGCATTTTTGCCAAACTACAGGTATGTTATCATCTTCAAAAAATTAGGTTACCGTTCTTAAGAGGGTCTTTTTATCCCTGATAGGTTGGCGCGAACAAGATTTGGCCAAATAATATTAATCGCTGTTCTGGGACCTCAAAAAGTTAAGGTGAATCGGGAAATAGTAAAAATAGCCATAGACGGAATGGGAGGCGATTACGCCCCCAAAGAGATTGTCCAAGGCGCCCTCATGGCCGCTCAAGAGGACCCCTCTCTTCATCTGTATCTAGTTGGAGAGCAGGGATCTTTGAGTAAAGAGTTGGGCCAGATTAACCGGCCTAATGTTGAAATTACCTCTGCTCCCGAGGCTATCCAGATGGATGAGTCGGCCTCCTGGGCGGTGAGAGCTAAGGCTGGTTCTTCAATTGGCGTTGGATTAAGTATGGTCAAGGAAAGAGCAGCTGACGCCTTCGTCTCGGCGGGAAACAGCGGCGCGGTTATGAGCGCCGCTCTTTTTACATTAGGCCGACTTAAAAATGTGACCAGACCGGCCATAGCCGTTGTTATTCCAACCCCAAGCGGACCGATAGTCTTGCTTGACGCCGGAGCGAACGCGGAGTGCAAAGCCCAAAATCTTCTCCAGTTCGCGGAGATGGGTAAAGCTTATGCGACCAAAGTCTTAGGCATAGAAAAGCCCTCGATCGGACTTTTAAACATTGGGGAAGAAAAAGGAAAGGGCAATGTTCTTTACCAGAGCGCCTATCTTCTTTTGGAAGAATCAAAGCTTGATTTTATAGGCAATATCGAGGGCAAAGCTATACCCTTCGGTACGGTTCAAGTTCTGGTGTGCGATGGTTTTACTGGAAATGTCATTTTAAAATTGATGGAAGGTATGGCTGAGATGATGTTCGGGGAGGTTCGGGACGCGATTCAAGATTCTTTCCTATCTAAAATCGGAGGGGTTTTGATTTCCCCTAGTTTAATGAAGCTTAAGAAAAAAGTTAATTATGAAGAGTATGGAGGAGCCGAACTTTTGGGAGTAAGCGGGGTTTGCGTTATTAGTCACGGTAGCTCCAAGGCCAAAGCGATAAAAAATGCCATCAAAGTGGCGGCAAAAAGCGTCTCTCAAAAAGTAATTCCGGAAATTGAAAAAAGTTTGCAATAGGGATTTTGTCAGGCAAATTTTTCACAAAAGTTGCGACTAAACCGTTGAAGGGAAGCCTAAATCAATATGAACGCGGGGATTATCGGGGTGGGTTCTTATGTACCAAAGAAGGTTCTTACCAACTTCGAATTGGAAAAAATGATAGACACCTCCGATGAGTGGATTCGAACCCGGACGGGAATTGCGGAAAGACGGGTTGTGGATTCCGGTACCTTCACCTCGGATCTCGCGGCCCAGGCGGGTCTTAAGGCTCTTGATGAGGCCAAAGTTTCTCCCCAAGAAATTGATTTGATGATTGTGGCAACTTCTTCTCCGGACATGATTTTTCCCTCTACGGCTTGTCTGGCTCAGAACAAAATGGGCCTGAAAGATTGTCCGGCTTTTGATATTTCCGCTGCTTGCACCGGTTTTGTTTATGCCTTAGCAGTGGCAGACTCATTTGTTTCGTCTAAAACCTTTGAGAAAGTGCTGGTAATTGGGGCTGATGCTCTTACCCGCCATGTTAACTGGAAAGATCGAAACACCTGTGTTCTTTTTGGTGATGGGGCGGGGGCGGTTATTCTAGGTCCGGTCGCAAAGGACTACGGGATTCTGGCCAACTATTTGGCCGCCGACGGAGACGGTGCGAATCTACTCAAAATCCCGGCCGGAGGCTCGCAACTGCCCGGAAGTGAGGATTCATTTCGAGAGGGGCTCCACTTTGTTTCTATGAATGGCAATGAGGTGTTTAAATTTGCGGTAAGGGTTATTCCGGAAGCGGTGAGAAAGGTTTTGAGCCAAACCGGTATTTCCCTTGAAGAAGTGAATTACATTATTCCGCACCAGGCTAATCAACGAATAATCGAGGCGGCCGTCTCGAGGCTTAAAGTTAAGCCTGAAAAGATGGTTTCAAATATCTCTAAATACGGAAACACTTCTACGGCTTCGATCCCCTTGGTCATAGATGAGCTGTGGAAGGAGGGAAACCTTAAATCGGGAGATCTCATTCTTCTGGTGGGGTTTGGGGCCGGACTTACTTGGGGCGCGAGTCTTATCCGCTGGCATAAAGACCCGGATTAGTTCAGGGTTCGGGATTGGGAGCGAGAATACGGCAGTGGAGTCAGGGGTCAATAGTCGTTTTTATTTTTTCGGTTTTCATTTTTCATTTCCAAAGCCTAAGGCCCATGGTCTAGGGTCCGCAGCTAGGAGGTAGAGGTGCAATTTAAGACAGAAGTTTGTGATCTTCTTAACATAAAGTATCCTATCTTGCAGGGAGGAATGGCCTGGACCTCGACAGCCGAGTTAGCCGCGGGGGTTTCAAACGCCGGCGGCCTTGGAATCATTGGGGCCGGAAGCATGCCACCGGATGTTCTCAAAGAAGAGATTGTCAAGTTAAGGGCTCTGACTGATAAACCGTTCGGTGTTAATCTTGTGCTTTTAAACAATCCTTTTGTAACAGAGCTCGTTAAAGTGATAATAGAGAAACGGGTCCCCGTTGTTACCACTGGGGCCGGTAATCCCGGTCCTTTTATCCCGGAACTTAAAGACCGAGGCGTCAAGGTACTTCCTGTTACGGCCTCAGTAGCCTTAGCCAAACGGTTAGAACGGGCTGGCGCGGACGCTCTTATCACCGAAGGAATGGAAGCCGGAGGGCATGTCGGGGAGCTTACCACTTTCGTTCTGGTTCCCCAAGTTGCGGCGGCAGTGAAGATACCGGTTATCGCCGCTGGAGGAATCGCCAATGGCCGGGGGATGATCGCTGCCTTTGTTTTAGGCGCCCGAGGGGTTCAATTGGGAACAAGATTTGTCTGTGCCACGGAATGCACCGTACACCCGAAGGTTAAAGAGAAGATTTTACGCGCCAAAGACCGAGACACCACCGTAACCGGCTACTCCACCGGCCATCCGGTTCGGATTCTTAAGAATAAGTTGTCCCGAGAACTGGAACTTTTAGACCGGGAAAACAAAGGAAAAGAGGTTGAAGAGCGAGGCGAGGGTAAGCTAAGACTAGCAATGCAGGACGGCGATGTAGATTGGGGAAGTTTAATGGCCGGACAGTCGGCGGCAATGGTTGATAAGATCGAATCGGCCAAAGATATTGTAGAAAGCTTAATAGAGGAAGCGAGCACGGCTTTAAAAGACCTCTCTGCCATGATCGAGGCCGGACCGTGAGTTTAAATCAGGCGGCTTTTGTCTTTCCCGGACAAGGCTCCCAGTACGTGGGGATGGGAAAAGATCTCTTTGAAACCCATTCAATCGTAAGAGCTACTTTTAGAGTTGCGGATGAAATTTTGTTCGAAGTGTCTCAGTTGTGTTTCGACGGTCCCGAAGAGGAACTTAATCAAACAAACAACACCCAGGTGTGCATTTTTACCCTCAATTGCGCCATTTTTTTTCTTTTAGTGGAAAATGGTTTTATTCCTCAGATTGTGGCCGGTCACAGTCTTGGAGAATACAGTGCTCTGGTGGCCGCGAAAGTGATAAGTTTTGAAGAGGGCTTAAAATTAGTCAGAAAAAGGGCCGAGCTTATGGACAAAGCGGCCAAGAGCTCTTCCGGCAAAATGCTGGCGGTTCTTGGTCTTGAGGCCGAAAAAGTTCGAGAAATAGTAGAATCTCTCAAAAATAAGGGAATTATCGAGGTTGCCAATTACAACTGCCCGGGACAAACTGTAATTTCAGGTGATAAAGAGGCCGTTGACCAAGCCAAGGGCGTTTTTGAAAACGCCGGGGCGAGAAAAGTAGTTGGGCTAAAGGTAAGCGGGGGATTTCATTCCCCCTTAATGACGGAAGCCGAAGAGAAATTTGAAAAGTTTTTGAAACGTTTTAGGTTTGAGAAAGCGGCGATCCCGGTTGTCTCAAATGTTACGGCCCAGGCCACGAACCAACCCGATTTGCTAAAAAAAGCCCTGAGTAAGCAGATTACGGGCTCAGTCAGGTGGGAACAGTCAATTTATGAGATGTTAAAAAATGGAGCGGCGACCTTTATTGAAGTTGGGCCGGGCAAGGTTTTGTCGGGATTAATTAAGAGGACAGCCGGAAACCACTCTGTCTTCAACGTGGAAAATCTGGATACTTTCAATAAATTTTTAAAGGTTTTTGGTTGATTTAATTGGAGGAATAATGCCTGATCTCACTGGGAAAGTTGCCTTAGTCACCGGAGCGTCCAGAGGAATTGGGAGGGCAATTGTCTCCCGGCTCGCCCAAGACGGCGCCGATATCATCATTAACTATCTGGGTAGCGAAGAGGCCGCTATGGAGACGGCCGAGGAGATCAAAAGATTTGGCCGGAAGAGCCTGATTTACCGCGCTAATGTCGCTAAGAACGAGGAAGCCAAAAACCTGGTAAAAAAGGGCATCGAAAAGTTCGGCCGAATTGATGTTCTGGTGAATAACGCTGGTATCGTTAAAGATAACCTGTTAGTTAGAATGGGGGAGAAGGAGTGGGATGAGGTTTTAGCGGTCAATCTAAAAGGGGTATTTAATTGTACGCAGGCAGCAGCAAGATATATGATTAAAAGCCGCTCAGGGGTGATAGTTAACATGGCATCGGTGGTTGGAATTCGCGGAAACCCGGGTCAGGTGAACTATGCTGCCTCCAAAGCCGGTATTATTGGGTTTACGAAGTCGGTTGCCATAGAATTGGCTTCTAGGGGAATACGGGTGAACGCTATTGCTCCCGGTTTCATAGAGACGGATATGACGAAAAGACTTCCCGACGATATTAGAGAAAACATAATCAAGGAAATTCCGGTGGCTCGTTTTGGAGAACCCCAAGAAGTGGCCAGCCTTGTATCGTTTTTGGCTTCGGATGAATCAAGTTATATTACTGGTCAAGTCATCCCCGTTGACGGCGGAATGACCGCCTGATTAGTCCATGGTTTGTAATTGACAGTTTATAGTTCATGGTTTATAGTTCACGGTTCAGCGCCTAAAGCAGGCCACTTAAGTAAACCGTGAATCAATTACCGTTAACTGAAGGTATGGAGGTGCGTATGGGTAAGGAAGAAATCTTAGAAAAAGTGAGGGATATCACGGCCGAACAGTTAAGTGTGGAAAAGAACGAAATTACCCCGGAAACAACGTTCATGGACGACCTCGGAGCGGATTCTTTAGACGTTGTGGAACTGGTGATGGCCTTCGAAGAGGAGTTCGGCTTGGAGATACCGGACGAGGACGCCGAAAAAATCAGGAAAGTCAACGAGGTGGTCGACTACATCGAAAAAAAGATTCATTAGCTGGGTTAAGAGTCAAAGGTCAGGAGTCAGGATTTAGGTGCGAGGGTCAAGGAAGACAGGGAAATAAGGGAAAGCACGGGCTTGTTCTTGAAATCCTTGCTATCCTGTTATCCTTGAACTCCATGTAATCCCTGTTATCCCTGAAATCCTTGTTCTTACGGAGTGTCTTACAACTTTTAATGGAGCGGAGTTTAAATGACGAGACGGGTTGTTGTGACCGGCGTCGGTGTGATCTCACCGGTCGGCCGCGGTAAAAAAGAGTTTTGGCAATCCCTTTACCAAGGAAAGCCGGGTGTTGACCGAATTACTCTGTTTGATCCCCGAGATTTTCCATCCCAAATTGCTGGTGAGGTAAAAGATTTTAATCCCCACGATTTTACGGAACCAAAAAAAGCCAGGCGAATGGACCGATATACGCAGTTCGCGGTGGCGGCTACAAAATTAGCTCTTGGGGATGCCGGTTTAAGGATTGATTCGACCAACGCCCCCGAGATCGGTGTGATCATCGGATCCGGTATCGGCGGTTTAAGAACCTTAGAAGAACAGCACGTGATATTGCTGGAAAAAGGCCCCCGCCGAGTTTCACCCGTGTTAATTCCGATGATGATCGCTGACATGGCCGCGGGCCAGGTGTCGATAGAGTTTGGAGCAACCGGTCCCAATTGGGCCTCTGTTTCCGCTTGTTCTTCGGGTGCCCACGCTATCGGGGAGGCTTTTGAGACCATTAAGAGGGGCGCGGCCGAAATAGTTATCGCCGGCGGTACCGAGGCGCCGATAACGCCCTTGGCAGTCGCGGCTTTCTCGTCAGCCAAAGCCTTATCCACCCGGAACGATGAGCCCCAAAAAGCAAGTCGCCCCTTTGATAAAGACCGGGACGGCTTTGTAATAGCGGAAGGCGCCGGCATCGTGATTCTGGAAACCGAGGCGAGCGCTACCTTGCGCGGGGCCCGGGTTTATGCCGAAATCCTTGGTTACGGAGCGACCGCTGACGCGTATCACATAACCGCCCCCGACCCCAAGGGAAAAGGAGCGGCTCAGGCGATGCGGTTGGCCTTAAAGGAAGCGGAAATTTCTCCAACCGACATTGAATACGTAAACGCTCACGGAACATCGACACCGCTTGGAGACGAATTTGAAACACTAGCGATAAAAGAGGTGTTTGGGGAGCACGCCTATAATCTTTTGGTTAGTTCGACCAAATCTATGACGGGACACCTTTTAGGAGCGGCTGGGGCCATTGAACTGATTGTCTCGATTTTAGCCTTAGATTCCGGGATAATACCGCCTACGATTAATCTTGACAATCCGGACCCTTTTTGTGACTTGAACTTTGTGCCTCATAAAGCAGTGGAAAAAGAGATAAAGACGGCACTTTCAAATTCCTTTGCTTTTGGCGGACACAACGTAAGCCTCATTGCCAAAAAAATGACTAGAAATTGATTCGATGGCCGAGGAAAAATTAGTCAAAACTCAAAAATTATTGAAGATCAACTTTACCAATCAAAAGCTTCTGAAACAAGCTTTAACCCACCCTTCCTTTCTGCCCGAGACCGAAAAAAACGAGACTTACGAAAGACTGGAATTTTTAGGCGATGCCGTCCTTAATTTGGTTATTACCGATTTTCTTTTTCGCCGTTTTCCTCAGTTTGAAGAGGGAAATCTGGCCAAGCTGAGAGCCAATTTAGTAAATGCTGACCAACTGGCCCTAATCGCTCAAGAACTGGGTTTAAGCGATTGTCTCTACATCGGTAAAGCAGTGGAACAACTGGGGAGAGAAAGACAGAAGAAATCAATCTTAGGTGACTGCTTGGAAGCGGTCTTGGGCGCCATTTACCTGGATCAAGGGCTTCCAGTCGTCAAGCAGTTTATCTTGGGTACCTTTAAGGACGTCATTTTTGAGCAAGCCTCCAGAAGTGAATTTTCCGATTTCAAAACAGCTCTTCAAGAGTTTACTCTGAGCAAACTTGGCATTTTTCCTGAATATAGAATTGTGGCAGAAAAGGGACCAGTCCACGATAAAACCTTTTTTGCCGAGGTACTAATTGAAGGTAAGGTTTGGGGAAGAGGCGAGGGAACCAGTAAAAAGCGCGCTGAGCTCGCTTCAGCCGAACAAGCCCTGGGGGCCTTAAAAAAATCTTGAGGTTTCCTTATTTAAATCGTTTGACCAACCAAAAACTTGACACAAACATACGTTTGCATTATTCTACCCGTAGCCTCTCGCAAATTTCTTGAAAGATTTAATTAAAAAAAGAAGGAAATTTTCTTGACTTGTAAAACTATATATTGTATGCTGGGCGAAATCAAATTCAATATATTGTGGAAAAAGTTGGGGATAACTTCTGGGCCGAGAAACGTCTGAATCAAAAGTTCCAGCATAAATCTAGTAAAATTTTTGGAAATTAATTATGCACAGGAGGTAATAGAAAATGCAGCCATATCTTAATAATATTCGTAAAAGAGATGGAAGAATCGTTCCTTTTAATCAAGCTAAAATAACGGAGGCTATCAACAAAGCCCTAGTGGCTACCCAGGCAGGGTTCAGCGAGTTAAGCCGGGGGGAGCATGCCCAGGGGTTATCCTCGGCCGCTACTTTGATTATCGCCAAAAAATTCACCCCTCCTCACATTCCTTCAGTCGAAGAAATTCAAGATATCGTGGAAGAAGTCCTGATTGATAAGGGCTTCACGAAAACCGCTAAGGCCTATATCCTTTACCGGGAAACTCACAAGAAAATTCGAGAGACTCAATCCACCTTTGTTGATGTTCAAAAAACGATGGATGAGTATCTTAATCAATCCGACTGGCGGGTAAAGGAAAACTCCAATACCGACTATTCTTTCTCGGGGCTTATGCTTCACACGGCCGGCAAAGTTATCGCGAACTACGTCTTAAACGAGATTTATACTCCCCAGGTCGCCGAGACTCACCGTAAAGGTTATATTCACATCCACGACCTCGGTCACGGCGTGGTGGGCTACTGCAGCGGCTGGTCGCTCCGGAATTTGTTAATGCAAGGCTTTGGAAACGTCCCCAACAAAGTGGACGCGAAACCCGCTAAGCACCTTTCGGTCGTAGTCCATCAGATGGTGAACTATATTGGTTGCCTCCAGATGGAGTTTGCGGGAGCTCAGGCCTTCAGCTCAGTTGATACCCTGCTCGCGCCTTTTGTCCGGGCCGATGGCCTAAACTACGTGGAAGTGAAGCAAAACATGCAACAACTCGTTTTTTCTCTAAACATCCCGTCACGGTGGGGCTGCCAAATGCCCTTTACTAACTTAACCTTTGACTGGACGCCACCCCCTGATCTTAAAAATGAGCCCGCTATTGTTGGGGGTCTACCTTTAGATGCCACCTACGGAGAATATCGCGAAGAGATGGACATGATTAACCGGGCCTTCCTTGAAGTAATGCGGGAAGGAGACGCCAACGGGCGTATTTTTACCTTTCCTATACCTACCTATAATTTGATGGAAGATTTCGATTGGGATTCTGAAAACGCGGAGCTTCTTTTTGAAGTAGCGGCGAAGTACGGCACTCCTTACTTCCAGAATTATATCGGTTCTGATCTTGATCCCCGCTCAATTAGAGCCCTTTGTTGCCGCCTGAACCTCGATACCAATGAGCTGATGAAAAGACCGGGCGGAATGTGGGGTCCTGGTGAGTCCACCGGTTCTATTGGGGTGGTTACCATCAATCTTAATCGCTTGGGATACGAAGCTGCGGATGTTGGGCAGTTTTTTGACAAGGTGGGCCACTATATGTTCATTGCTAAGGATTCCCTGGAGATCAAAAGAAGAGTAATTGAAAAGAACATGGAAAACGGTTTTATGCCCTATGCTCTTAGTTACCTCGGAAGTTTTAAGAATTACTTTTCCACTATCGGGCTTTGCGGAATGAATGAGGCTTGTCTTAATCTCTTGGGCGAGGATATTTCCACTCCAGCCGGTAAAGAGCTAGCGATAAAGACTCTCAATTATATGAGGGATCAGCTCCGGGAATTCCAGATTGAAACGGGCAACCTGTATAACTTAGAGGCCACTCCGGCGGAGTCGACCGCTTACCGCTTGGCGAAACTGGACAAGGAGATGTACCCGGATATTATGACTTCCGGAGAAAAGGAGCCTTATCTCACAAACTCCACTCATTTACCGGTTACCTATACCGACGACGCCATTTTGGCTCTTGAGCACCAGAAGGATATCCAAACTCTTTACACCGGCGGGACTATTTTTCACCTATTTCTGGGAGAAAGGATGTCCAGTGGAGAATCGTGCAAAGCTTTAGTGAAGAAAGTTGCTTACAACACTCCGATGCCCTACTTTACTATTACTCCAACCTTTAGTATTTGCCGGAATCACGGCTATCTTAGAGGTGAGGTTGAAAGGTGTGGAAGTTGCGGCGAGGAGACGGAAGTTTACTCAAGGATTGTCGGTTATTTCAGGCCAATTAATAACTGGAACGCTGGCAAAAAAGAGGAGTTTAAGGATAGGCTGGAATACGCGGAGGAGAACACCCTTAAGAGCCAGGTTCCAATGATTCGGCCGGTTAGAGTGGTGTACGAACCCGAACCGGCTCATCGTGAAGAAATAGCCGCCAAACCGTCCTAGCTTTTGGAAGTGGCAACTTGTGCTAACTGGTTCTAAAACTGCTTAAATCAGTTATTGGTCTTCGGCGAAAAATTCCCGCAGTCCGAGGGTTTAATATCTCGAGATAACGCGTAACAACAAATAACTCCCCCAAAACAGCGAGTTCACTTGCCATGTTCTTTGTGAGTCATTAAATACACTAGAAATGTGCTGTGAAAGCGGTCACTGCAAAAAGACCCTGGCTGTCGGTCAAATTATCCGTAATCAAGATTTTTTCGAAGGTCTAAGCCGAAACTATGGCGTTTTTTGAGGTTATAGCACTTAAAGAGAAGGAAAAAAAGCCTGTTTCTAGAACTTATTAATTAAATTTTGCGGTGAAAGGAGGGCGAGATGGAGACCGAAATTGGTAGGGTTACTCATTATTTCACCAAATTAGGGGTGGCGGTAGTTCAAATTGATAAGGATACCCTGGGAGTAGGGGATACCATTCACATCAAAGGCCACACCACCGACCTTACCCAAAAAGTGGAGTCTATGCAAGTTGAGCACGAGGAGGTAGAAACAGCCAAAGCTGGCGAAGCCATCGGACTCAGAGTAGAAGAACACGTGCGAGAACACGATCAGGTCTACAAAGTTTTGGAAGAGCAATAACTTTGTACCAAGCAAATTAATCTTGTAAGAACTCTTGTTTTGTAAACAGCAATATTCAAATTCAAAAAGAGGCCATTTTTGTACTTACGACGTTTAGAGCTTCGAGGTTTTAAGTCCTTCGCTGATAAAACCTCCTTAGAGCTTGAGCCGGGTATCATTGCGCTTGTTGGACCCAACGGAAGCGGCAAAAGCAACCTGGCTGACGCTGCCCTGTGGGCTCTAGGGGAACAAAACCCCCGGGTTCTTAGGGGAGATTCCATGGGCGACATTATTTTTGGGGGAAGCGACTCCCAAACGCCTTTGGGTCTGGCAGAAGTATCCCTCACTTTAGATAACACCAAAGGTCTTATTCCCTTCGATTTTTCGGAAGTCACTATTACCAGGCGGGCATTACCTTCCGGAGAGAGTGACTACTTTTTAAACGGAGCGCGTTGCAGGCTTTTTGACATTCAAGAGGTGCTCTCCCGGTTCGGACTGGGCAAAGAAATGGTCACCGTTATCAGCCAGGGCCGGCTAGAAGAAGTCTTAAACGGCCATTCCGAGGGCAGGAAATCCATTATCGAACGGGCAACCGGTATTTTTAGATACAAGTGGCGCAAGGAAAAAGCCCTGAAAAAACTGATTTCTATCGAAGAAAAAATTGTTCGGGCTCAAGATGTCCTAAGAGAAATAAGCCGGACTCTTACGCCATTAAAAAGACAGGCTGCCAAGTGCGAACGACACCACAGACTTTCAAGCGAGCTTAAAGAGGCCAAGGTGGCTCTGGCCGTTATGGAGCTTAAAAGCTATAAAAGACGATGGGAAAGTGGCAACGATAAAAAGCAAGAACAACAGGTTAAAGCGGCCGCTATCAAAGAAAACCTTGCTAAGTGTGCTCAAGAAATACAAGCGCTCCAGGAGAAGCTGGAGGAAAGATTTTCTGGAAAAGATATTGAAAACAAGCATCACCTGCGTACCTTAAGGACCGAATATGAGCGGTGTCACTCTCTACTTTTTGAAAAAGAGAAATATTTGAGCGACCGCCTTGAAGATGTCTCCGGGCGAACTCGGAATTTACATCTTACTGCTCAAAACGAGGAAAAAAGAGTTTCCCGGATAGAAGAGGAGAAGAGATCTTTTAACAACCAGTTACAACAGGTTTATCGAGAACTGAGAGACACCGAGGAAAAAGCGAACGTTTTTGAAAAGAAACGGGCCGAGCTTGAAAATGGCCTAGAAAATAAAAGGGAAAGGCTAAAGGAGTATCTATCAGAAGCCAAAATCCCCTCAATCTCGTCGTCTAAAAAGATTTTGGGTGATTTGATTGAGATTGTTCCTCCGTTCGAAAGAGCCATCCTCAGCATTTTAGGCAAAGATCGCTTCGCCCTGGTAGTCCGGGATTTGGAGGAGATTAATTCAATCTTAAGTACTCTTAAGAAAAACAAACTGAAGACCGCTTTTTTCCCGTTGAAGAACTATAAAATCACTAATACCAAGATTACCCCGCCCCCTGGGGCTGTTATGGCTAGTGAGGCCGTGAAAGTTGATGCCGCTCATAAACCCGTTATCGAGGCTCTTCTGGAGGGCGTTTTAATCATCGATAATCTTGAAATAGCCCAGCGCCTAAAAGAGAAGTTTCCCCGGTTTACTTACGTGACTCTAGAGGGAGTGGTTGTTTATCCTAGCGGAAAGGTGGCGGCTGATTTTCGCGATAATAAGCATCTGAACTCCTCACAGCAAAAACTTCTTGCCCAAGAATTGGAAGCGGAAGAGGCAGAGGCAAGAGCTTGCTCCGAGCAAGAAACCACCGCCAGGAAGGCTAGCTCTAAACTCCAGTTAAAATTGGCCTCCATGAAAGAACGGGAAACTTACTTAGAACGTGACTACACCAGAGCAAAAGAGAGCCTGCACGAGCTGAAAGAGGCCGAGCAGAAGGCAGGAAAGCGGGTCTTAGATTTAGAAGGTCATAAAAAACAAGCCCAAATTATTAAGCAGATTTTTGAAGAGCTTCTTC